>JAJAYX010000322.1 GCA_026785985.1 Rudanella sp.
CTGAATCACGTTGTAATAGATGCGCGGGTTGCCCTTGCCCACGTTTGTTGTAAAATAGTTCACTTCCTTTTCTTTCGTCAAAATCGACTCCACATAGCGCGACACGGTGTTGGTGGCGGCCAAGCTGCTGCCTTCAGGTGTTTCGATATTGATCAGAAACTGTGGTTTTTCGGAAGCCGGAAACAGAGCAAAACCCACGCTCGGCACCAGCGACAATGCGCCCCCAAACAGGGCCAACGCGCCCAGTAATATCAAGGCCGGGTGACGTAAACCCCAGTATAACAGGCGGCTATACGATCCGCTGATGATTGTTTTGAGTGCCCGCATAAAGATGTTGCCATTAGGATTATGGCTCTCCGACAGAATCCGGCTCGACAGAAACGGCACAATCGTGAGCGACACCAACAACGAAGCCAGCACGGTTGTGACCACCGCCATTGGTAAAGACCGGATGAAATCGCCGGAGGCTTCGGGCAGGAACAGCAGGGGCAAAAAGGCCAGAATCAGGGTGGCCGTGCAGCCAATAACAGCCAGCGTAATCTGTTTGGTGGCTTTAATGGCGGCATCCCGTTTGTTGTGGCCTTCGCGCAAATAGCGCTCAATGTTCTCGACCACCACAATGGAGTCATCCACCAGAATACCGAGGGCCACAATCAGCCCCACAATGCTGAGTTGGTTGATGCTGTATCCCAAAAAGTTCAGCCCGGCCAGCCCGATAGCCAGCGATAGCGGAATTGAAATCATCACGACCACAGCCGCCCGCAAACCCAGCGGCAACAAGGTGAGCGATACCAGCAAAATGGCAATGGCAAAGTCTTTGGCAAACCGGCCCAACCGTTGATTTACGCTCGCAGCCTGGTCAAAATTCTTGACCATTTTGATGTGCGCGGGCAGCGTTTTTCCGAACGCTTCGATAGCCGGGTCTACCTGCTGTCCCACTTTGGCAATGTTCATACCCAACTTTTGCCCCGCCGTCACCAGCACCGCCCGGTGGCCGTTGAGCCGCGTAATGTGCGATTCATCTTCGTAGTTGAGAGCCACGTCGGCAATGTCGCGTAAGTGAATGATTTTCTGACCGTTCGTGGCCACGACGGTGTTCCTGATTTCGTCCAATGACTGGTAATCGCCCGATGTTTTCACGTTAAATTTCCGCGATCCGACCTGAATACTACCCCCCGGAATGTTCAGGTTTTCGGCTTGCAACGCGCCAATCACGCGGTTGGCCGGGATGCCCTCCTGCGCCATGCGGTCGGTGTTAAGCGACACCCGCACGATGGTCGCCGGGTAACCCCAGTCTTCGGCGTTTTTCAGGCTTTTTATTTTGGCCAATTGCTCTTTCAGACGGTTGGCCTGTTCCCCCAATTCGCGGCTCGAAGCCACCTCCGACAGCAGCGCGACCTGCACTACGTTTACATCCGTCGGCGAGAATTTATTGATCTGAATGCGGAATACATCGGGGGGTAATTCTCCCCGGAGGGCGTTCACCTCGCGCACGATTTCCTGGTATTTTTCGTCGGGATCTACGCCGTAGTCATACTCCACCCGAAGCACCGCCAGGCCATCGTCGATGCTGGTTCTGATCGTTTTGATGTTGTCAAGGGCGTTGAAGCGTTCTTCGGCGGGGTCGGCCACCAGTTCCTCCATGTCGAGGGCATCGGTGCCGGGATACACAATGATCACGGCGAAGTTCGGAGCCACAAATTCGGGGTCTTCGCCACGGGGCATATTCAGCAGAGAGTTGATACCCAGTGCCACCACAGCCATGAACAGCACCAGCATGAATTGCCAGTTTTTAACGGAAAATTCGGAGAGATTCATAATTCCTTTGTAGTTTTACATGAAGGCAAACAAAGTATATTTAGCCACAAACAGATGTATGGAAACGCTTGTTGTTACAATTAGAAACGAAGAAAAGTCACGCCAACTCGAACAAATGCTTCGCGATACAGAAGGTGTTGAACGTGTCGAACGCCTTCATGTAGTTGATGAAGCAACGTTGATGGCGCAGCCTTCATTAGCCGAAGAATGGGATAGTCCCGAAGATCAACGCTGGGATTCTTTGCTCTGATGATTCCTACCCCAACCTATAACCAGGGAGAAATTGTAGTCGTCAATTTCCCATTTACCGATATCTCAGGTACTAAAAAGTGACCGGCCTTAATTCTCTCAAACAATACTGTCAATCAAACAGGTGATTATCTGCTGGTTATGGTAACGAGTCAAGTGAAACGAGACGGATTATCAGTATCTATCACCAGTGCTGATTTCACGGCAACGCCACTTCCACTAACCAGTTTCATACGTGTTCACAAGGTTTTCCTGTTGAACGAGTCGCTTATTTCGCACCAGTTTTCAGCGGTTACTCCTTCCTTTCGACAACGTATTGCTGATTTACTCTCGAACTTGATGCGATAAGCTATTCCTTAACGACCACCGTCGACTCCTCCGTTAAAAACGCCGAGCCAGCCGTGACAACATCTTTTACGTTGGCTAATCCGTTGCTCAACAGCACTTTATTGCCGTCTAAGAAACCGATCTGAACGGGTTGTTTGCGGACTCGTTTCTTGTCAGCAGTCAGCACATACACGAAGCCCTGTTGCCCGTTGCCCTCCACAATGGCTTCTACCGGAACCACCGCGTAGGTTCTTGCCTGATCGGGGGTTAGCTGCACTTTGGCAAACAAACCCGGCGCGAACCGAACCCCGTTTGGGTCAATCCGAATTTCGACTTCGTAGAGTTTGTTCATGGGGTCGGCGGCCTGCGCGAGTTCGCTGATACTACCCCGAAACGAACGGCCCGGATAGGCATCGAACTGCACACTGGCTTTGTTGCCGAGCCGGAGCCGCGCCCAATCTTTGTCGGACACCCCCACGCGCACCACCCAGTCGTTCCGGCGGTTGCCCGACACCACAAATACGGGCGCACCCGGCGAGGCCAACTCCCCTTCGTTCATGGCTTTGCGCGTCACGGTGCCATCC
>JAJAYX010000323.1 GCA_026785985.1 Rudanella sp.
CCCGAACACACGTCCGACGATACATTGCGGGTGATGCGAAAACCGTCTTTCAAATATTTCAGGCTGTTCAAGCAGAAATACGATAAAATTCAGGAAAAGCATAATCTGAAGCAGCCGCTGATTCCGTATTTCATTTCGTCGCACCCCGGTTGCGAGGAAGCCGACATGGCCAATTTAGCCGCCGAAACCAAAGACCTCGGCTTCCAGCTCGAACAGGTTCAGGACTTTACGCCCACGCCCATGACGGTGGCCGAAGTGATCTACTATTCGGGGGTTCATCCGTACACGCTGAAGCCGGTGAAAACGGCGAAGACGCGGGACGAAAAGCAGGCGCAGAACAACTATTTTTTCTGGTACAAACCCGAATACAAAAACTGGATTCGGAACCGCCTGAGCAAGATCAATCGCCCCGATTTAGCCGAACGTTTGCTGGGTAGTCCCAAGAAAGAGAACACCGGCAGGCCAGCCCTTTCGAGAAATTTTTCAGGTAAAAAAAACCGGTAAGGATCCACTATCTCATGGCTGGCTCTCGCTTCCTCACAAAATACGTTAACCCGCCAACCAGCACAATACCCAGACCCACGAAACTCTCCACAGGTTTGTCGTTGGCAATAAAAATCAATACGCCCACGCTGAAAACAATGTAGGCCCATTGCAGCCAGGGTCGGAACGGACTCGGAAAATCATTGGGGTGACGCGGGGTTCGGAGGAGGCTGGCCACGGCGAGGGTTCCCATGAGTTGCAGCACAAACGACGTACACAACAGCACCTGTTGCAGCGTCCCCGTGAACAACAGTCCAAGCGTGATGGCCACTTGTAACCAAATGGCCCGAACGGGAATGTGATGGGCGTTCTGCTGACTGAAAAACCGCCAAAGCGGAAAGTCGAGGGCCATGCGGCTCGTGATTCGCCCGCCAATCCAGACATACGAACTCATGGTGGCCACCAACTGAAACGCAATGCCAATGCTGATCCATTTGCCCGCCGTTGGCCCAAACCGATTGGCAAAAGCAATCACGGCCACGTCGGCCTGACCACTGAGGGGGCCGGGAGCCGCCAGTTTCAGGAAAACGAGTTGCAAACAAACGTAAATGACAGTAACTGCGAGCGTTCCGAGCAGCAAGGCTTTGGGCAGGTTCCGCCGTGGGTCTTTAATTTCCGACACAATGTAGGCAGCCGCGTTCCAGCCCGTGTAGGCATAGGTGACGTAGAGCAGCGAGACCGCAAACGCCGACGTGAACACCTCGCCCCGGTAGCTATTATTCCACTTCAGGCTGTTCACTGCCGGGGGTGCCACCCAAAAACCCACGGCCAGCACCACCCCAATAAACGCAATTTTCACCACTGTGGTCGCGTTCTGAAACCAACTGCTGTGGCGTAGGCTGAACGAATGCAACAGGCCAATTACCACGATCAGCATCACCGTGAACACCCGCAAATAGGGAATATCAAACGGACTCAGGTAGGCTTCCATCGCCTTGCCCGCAATGGCCACCGGAGCCGAAAAACCACCTACCAGCGATACCCACGCCGTTAAATAACCCAGAAACGGGTGCAGGCCTTTCGAGATAAACACATAATCGCCCCCGCTTTGATCGTGGTAATGCGTACCGAGTTCGGCGAAGGTAAACGCCCCAATCAGAGCCAAAACACCCCCCAGCATCCACAGCAACAGAATTGACCAGGTGTTTTGCACGGCCAACAGTTGGTAACCCAAACTGGTGAACACGCCCGTGCCAACCATGTTGGAAATGACAAGCGCAAGGGCCGTAAGCCAGGAAATTTTGTGAAAGGGTTTAGACATCGTGAGCGGTGAGTTGTGGGGCGAATTATCTGACAACCCCATTTCCCAGCAGCACCTGCCCCGGTTTTTTGCCGTTGTGTTTGCCATTTTCCACCACCGGAACACCGTTCACCAGCACATAACTCAGGCCAACGGAATAGGCATGGGGCGCGTCATACGTAGCGGCATCGCTAACGGTGTTTTCATCGAAAATAACCACATCGGCGGCAAAGCCGGGCGCCAGCAAACCCCGGTCGGCAAAATGGAACCGCTGGGCGGGCAATGAGGTCATGCGCCGGACAGCTTCTTCCAGCGGGATAATTTTCAACTCGCGGACATAGCGGCCCAACACGCGGGCATTGGTGCCGTAGGCGCGGGGGTGCGGCATATTTTTGCCGAAACTGGCCACGCCCGCATCGGAGGCAATCATGGTGTTGGGGTAACGCAAAATGGTGGCCACGTCCTCCTCCGACATGGTATGATACACCATCTGAATCCGCTTCATCTGCGCCCGCTCGATCAGGTCCATAACCAGTTCAGTTTCGGTTTCGGCGTTGGCTTTGCGGCCCTGCAACTGGTTGATTTTGGCAATGCTTTTACCGTTATACGTCGTGTCAGCTTCGTAGCGCGACACCACGGCATACTCGTAGTTGGTACGGCCATTTTTCCTGAGCGAAGCCAGCATTTCACTTTTAATTTTGGCGCGGCTGTCGGGATTCCGAAACCGGGCCAACACCAGCGAGTCGCTGTCGGCCAAGGCCCACGACGGGACAATACTTTGCAGGGATGTGCTTGAGGCTGTGTAAGGATATTGGTCAACGGTCACGTCGATGCCCTCGCGCCGGGCGGCTTCCACCAGCCCGACGGTGGTTTTGCTGAAGCCCCAAATGGGTTTGCTGGCCACCTTGAAATGCGAAATTTCGACTGGAATTCCGGCTTCGCGGCCAATCTGAATGGCTTCTTCAATGGCCTTCTGCACCTCCTGCCCTTCGTTGCGGATGTGCGAGGCATAAACGCCCCCGTACTGAGCCGCTTTGCGGGCCAACCCCACAATTTCGGACGTTTTTGCGTAGGTGCCGGGGGTATAAATCAGGCCGGTGGAAAGGCCCACGGCTCCATCGCGCATGGCCTGTTCGACAAGGGTTTCCATTTCGGCCTGTTCCCGAACGGTGGGTTCGCGGAAGGCCGTTTTCATCACTTTCATCCGCACCGAGTTATGGCCGATCATCGAAGCCAGATTGGGCGTAAACCCCTTTAGCCGGAGGGTATCGAACATGGCCCGGAAGTTGGTTCGCGAACTGCCGCAGTTGCCCGACACCAGGGTTGTCACCCCATCGTAGATGAAGTTTTCGGCACCGGGTTGGGTTTCCAGATCACCTTCCACATGGGTGTGAACGTCGATGAAACCGGGCGCGACAATCTGGTTCTTTGCGTCGATCACCACCCGCCCTTCCGAAGCCGGAATGGTGCCGATTCGGGCAATTTTACCGTTTTGAATACCCACATCGGCCCGTTGCCAGGGGTTTCCCGATCCATCGACCACCCGCCCGTTGCGGATCACGAGGTCAAAGGTTTGAGCATGGGCCAGCAGGGGCAGGAAAGCGAGAAGCAGCAGTTTAGAGATGTATTGCATAGCGGGAGTTGGTTACTGCGAATATCTGCAATAAACCTGCTCTATCCAACCAGCGTTTACTATTAAGCATATCATCAACACCGTTAACACAAGCCCTTACCGGGTGTTAGTGCCCCGAATCAGCCTGTTGCTTAACCGAATCGGCTGGTGCTGGGGCCACTTGAGCGGCTTTCTCTTTCTCCTTTTCTTTGCGCCGGAAAAAGCCCCGCAACAGGAAATTGTGCTGCAAAGCCTCCATGTTTTCGTCTAATTTTTTTGTTCCCTGATTCAGGTTGCTCAATGTTCCCTTGATGTCTTTGTTCACCGTAGGGTCGTTCAGAAGCAGTCCCACCAGGTTGTCTTTGCTGTTGAGCCGTTCACTGGCTTTTTTCACATCAGCGGCCACCAGTTTCACATCGGCAGTCACGTCATTAGCCGTGTTGGCCGCCTGCCGCAACCGCACCGAAGAAAGTCGGATGTTGCTATAAACAGCCGTGTCGGTCACTAACTGGTTGGGCAAACTGTTTTTGTCGTTCATTTTGGCCGCGAACAGCGACAACGAACCCGACGCTTTGGCCGCGCTACCCGATGCGGCCTGTAAGTTTGATACCATACTTTCAAATTTGTAGGCCAGCAGCGAATCTTCCAGAATAGCCCCCGCAATGCCTTTGCCTTGCTTAATCTGTCCAATAATGCTTTTCACATCGGTGGTAATTCGGAGCAGGTTGTTGTTGTTTTCCTGGAGGGTTGCCATCAACTGATCGGAACTGAGTGCCGTGCGAACGGCCAGCCGGTCGCCGTCTTCCACGGGTTCCACACGGGTGGTGCCACCCACGATCATCACAATTTTGTTACCGATCAAGCCATCTGAACTGATCGTGGCAGCCGCGTCTTTGCGAATGTATTGCTGCGATTTTTCTTCAATGTTAATATCCACCTCAACCTGCGAACTACCGAAGAAACTGATGCGCCGGACGGTGCCGATTTTCACACCCGAAAACCAGACGTTGTTGCCGACCTTGAGGCCCCCAACATCATTAAAAATGGCTTTGATCTGGACGGTTTTGACGAAGCGTTTTTGCTGTCCGCCGAGAACCATAATTCCCAGCACAAAAACAATGATACCAGTCAGCACAAACAGGCCGACAGTGATGGAGCGTTTATTATCTGTTGCGTTCATAACGTGTTATTCGACAAAATTGTAATGGTAGAATTGTTGTGCGCGCTCGTCCTTAGAGTTAAAAACGTCCTCAAACGTTCCGGCATGCCCAAACTTCCCGTCGAAAAGGATCATCACCCGGTCGCCCACTGCTTTGGCGCAGGTGAGGTCGTGGGTGATCACAATCGACGAGGTGTTATAGCGTTCTTTCACTTCGTTAATCAGGTTATTGATCTCGATGCACGTGATCGGGTCGAGACCCGCCGTTGGTTCGTCATAAAGCATCACTTCGGGTTTCAGAATAAGCGTCCGGGCAATCCCAATTCGCTTTCGCTGACCGCCCGACAGTTCGGAAGGCA
>JAJAYX010000324.1 GCA_026785985.1 Rudanella sp.
CCTATGCAAGCCGCTACACAAAAAGAGACGTCACTGCTCACCCTCGTCGATAAGTTTTACGAATTCGAGAAAACGCAACCTACTAAGGTATTCCTTCGCCAGCCTGTCGGCGACTCCTTCATTGATTTTACCTATGCGGAGGCAGGTCGGCAAGCGCGAACCCTGGCCACGTATTTTCATTCACTGGGTTTGCCTCCGGGTAGTAATATCGGGTTGATTTCTAAAAATTGCGCCCACTGGATCATTGCCGACATTGCCATTATGATTAGCGGCCATGTGTCGGTTCCATTTTATGCCACGCTTACCGCCGACCAAATCCGGCATGTGCTCGAACACAGCGGTTGCCCCGTCACGTTTGTGGGTAAGTTAGACGACTGGAAAGGTATGAAATCGGGCGTTCCAAAAGACATTGTCAGTATCCAGTTCCCTGATTATGAGGCTCCTGACCATGACCTTGTGCAGTGGAACGACATTATGGACAAGAACGAACCCATGACCGGGGAATACCGGCCGTCGCTCGACGATCTGTTCACGATTATCTATACCTCCGGCACCACTGGCAATCCCAAAGGCGTGATGATGCCCTTTCGGGCAATGGCCGAAGCCCTGTATAAAACGAAGCCCCTGATGCGTTATGACTTAGCGGAGACTCGTTTTTTTTCGTACCTGCCACTATGCCACATCGCCGAGCGAAACCTCGTAGAATCGACCTGTATTATGACGGGCGGCACCATTTATTTCGCTGAAACCCTCGAATCATTCGGTAAAAATTTGGCCGCTGCCCAGCCTACCCACTTTCTGGCGGTGCCTCGCATCTGGACTAAATTTCAGTTGGGGATTTTAGCCAAAATGCCTCAGAAAAAAATGGATATGTTTTTCCGTATTCCGATTCTGGGCAACATCGTAAAAAAGAAAATTCGGGAAGGGCTGGGCCTGAACGATGCGAAATTGATTTTGACAGGAGCCGCCCCCATGCCCACTGCCCTGATCCGATGGTTCCGGCGATTAGGCATTGTTATTCAGGAGGCTTATGGCATGAGCGAAAACCTCGGTGCCGTGTCGATGATGCCCATCGACAATATAAAAGATGGTACCGTGGGGCAGTTGTATCCAGGTATGGAGGTAAAAATCGACCCCATCACGGGTGAAATAGCCACCCGCTCACCCTGGAACATGATCGGCTATTACCGTGAGCCTGACCTGACCGCCCAAACCATTCGCGATGGCTGGCTCTACACGGGCGACGTTGGCGAGGTGGACGACGAGCGTTTCCTGAAAATTACGGGCCGCGTAAAGGAGATGTATAAAACCGCCAAAGGCGAATATGTAGCCCCGGCCCAAATCGAGTTTGGTTTTTCGGACAATAACCTGATCGAGCAGATTTGCGTGGCCGGGCAGAGTTTGCCACAGCCGATGGCTCTTGTAGTACTCTCAGACCTGGGCCGGGCTGCTCACCCCGACAGTGTTACCGACAGCCTTATGCAAACCCTGAACGCACTGAATCCAAAACTCCACTCCTACGAACGAGTGAAAAAAGTGGTGGTCGTGAGCGATGCCTGGACAGTAGAGAACAACCGGCTGACCCCAACTATGAAAATTAAACGCAATGTGGTCGAAGCTCATTACAACCCGTTTATGGAAGACTGGTATGAGCGGGCAGAGGCCGTCGTTTGGGAGTAAGTAGATGCAACCCTTTCTTTAGCTCTTCTGTCATACTGACTAACCGCATTATAGCTTCCTTTACTATATGGCCTGGCTCAATCCTTATTTACAACCTCTGACAGCCCTGCAGGCAGCCCATCTGCTCCGACGAGCTACCCTTGGGCCGACACTCGCTCAGGTGAAACAGTTTACGGGTCTCAAACCCGATGCTGCCCTCAAACTGCTGCTGGCCGACAAGCCCGCCCCGCCCCCACCCGTCGATGTAGCAACCATGAAAACCTTCGTGGATTTGCCTTTCAACGTCGATTTGCAGGGTCAACACGCCAACTACCTGAAAAACTGGTGGTTGGGTCTGATGATCAATGAAGAAACATCGGCTCGGGAAAAACTAACGATTTTCTGGCAAAACCACTTCGTTTCAACCTATGCCACAGTTTCCGATGCGCGGTATCTATACCGCCAACTGGATCTTATCCGGCAGCATTCGGCAGGTAATTTTCGGCAGTTTGTCATCGACATGACCAAAGACCCGGCCATGCTTCGCTACCTGAACGGAAACGTTAACGTAGCCAACAGACCCAACGAAAACTACGGGCGCGAACTACAGGAACTGTTTACCATTGGGTTGGGCGGCAACTATACCGAAGATGACGTGAAAGCTGCGACCCGTGTACTCACGGGCTGGGCTGACACGGGTTTTCGTAACGTAACTACCGCTGATATTGTTGTTGCCTTCCGGGCGAATCAGCACGACACAACCGACAAAAAATTCTCGGCAGCCTACGGGAATTACACCGTGAAAGGCAAAACCGGGAATACAGCAGGCGACGAAGAACTGGCCGACATGGTCGACATGATTCTGCTTCAGCCTGAAGCAGCCCGCTTCATTATCCGAAAACTGTACCGGTTCTACGTGGCTACCGAGATTACACCGGCCATCGAAACTAACTTCATTGAACCACTGGCGAAGATCTATCGGGACAGTAAGTACGAGCTCAAACCCGTGCTGACGGCCCTGTTCGGCAGCGATCATTTCTACGAAGAAAATCAGCGTGGGGCCATTATCCGATCTCCTCTCGAACTCATGGTTGGGGTCATGCGGCATTTCAACCTGAAAGCCCCTGAGTCGGGAACAACGCCATTTAATTCACTAGGCGATTACTTGCGGGGCCGCGCCCGTGAGCAACAGATGGACGTTTTTGAGCAATCGACGGTGTTTGGCTACCGGCCCTATTACGACACGGGTTTAGACCGGATCTGGATTAGTGCCAACACCCTGGCATTGCGATCGTTGTTTACAGACCAGTTTTTGCGGGGTCAAATCAGATACAATAATATAATCTATGGGCCTGATTCAGTGGAGGTTATCAGGGCACTCCCAACACCGGGTGACCCCGAAAAGCTGATTGAGGACCTCACTAACCAGCTATTTGCTGTACCCCTGCTGAAATCACAGCGGGATTTTCTGATCGATCAGATATTGGTGCCGGGGCTTCCGCGCTACGAATGGGAATTGGAGTGGAACGATTATGTAAAAAATCCAAATGTTGCCCGGAAGATGAGTGTCAAAATAAAGTTAGATAACCTGTTCATCTTCATGTTCCGCATGGCGGAGTTTCAAATGTCTTAATCCAACCGAGCCAACTCTTATGAAACGTCGCGATTTCATTCAATATGCAACTGCCGGTGCCATGACTCCGGTGGCACTTGGTGGCTACAGTGCCCAAGCCTATGGTCAGTCGTCGTTACTGAACTCTTTAGCATCGGTAGCCGATACCAACGACCGGGTGCTGGTTCTGATTCAGCTCAACGGCGGCAACGACGGTCTGAACA
>JAJAYX010000325.1 GCA_026785985.1 Rudanella sp.
CCTCTGATCAGCCGATAAACTGCTGACTATCAGTAAATACCTGGCGGTGGATGCGTATTTTACCAAGAAAAGCTTTATTGACCGAATTACCACGAAGACCCATCTGGAAATCATCTGTTTGCTGCGGCAGGACGCCAATCTACGCTATCTCTACACTGGCCCCAAACGGGCGGGTAAGGAGGCTCCCAAACTATATGATGGCAAGATTAATTTAAAAAAGCCCGACCTAAGTCGATTTGACTTAGTCCAGGAATCGGCCACCGAACGCCTTTACTCGGCTCTGGTGAACTGTGTATTTCTTAAACGCACGGTTCGATTAGCGTATGTCCAGCAACTCAACTCGAAAGGAGAAGTCCAAAGTTACCGGCCTTATTTCTCAACGGACTTAACCTTGAGTGCGGTTCAACTGGTGGGTTATTATCGACTGCGTTACCATCGAACCGCCGAAGCGGCAGGAGTTTCTAATCCGAGATCGGAACCGGGCCGACGTTTCGGCAGTTCACGGGTCTGTCGGAGTGCCAGGCTCGTTCGATCAACAAGTTTGAGTTTCACACCAACATGGCTCTCTCAGCGGTGAATGTGGCTAAGGTAGAATCGGGTTTAACGGCTATCGAGGTTAAGCGCAAAGCCTTCTCAATGACTAATGTTAAAACGCGCTACCACAACGAGTTACTGCTGAATCGGTTTATGAGCATCTTACCCGAAACCACTAAGTTGCAGATAAATCAGGCCTAACTACGGCAGTTTTACAGTTTCGGCTGTATTACCCCCTGAAAGTCGGCGAACTATTGTTCACTCAATAATCAATGATTTGAATTGGCGGGTCAGTTCGGTCAGGGATTCCTCTATGCCCATGCGCTCCAGCGACGAAGCCCCCACAAACCCCTGTGCCGTTGTCCGTTCCAGCACCATGCGAACATCGTCAGGCGTGTTGATGGGGCCACCATGCGTCAGGAAAATAATGCCTGGGTTTACGGCCTGGCCCGCGTCGATGATGGCCTGCGTGCGCTCAACGGCTTCGTCCATCGAACAACTGGCTCCCGATACACCAATGGAACCGCCAACGGTGGTGCCCACGTGGGCGATGATCGCATCGGCCCCAGCCCCGGCCATTTGGCAGGCTTCTTCGGGTGTAGCCACATAAACGATGGAGAACAACTCCATTTGACTCGCCAGCCGCACCATCTCCACCTCTTTGGCAAACCCCATGCCCGTTTCTTCCAGCACTTGCCGGAAATGACCATCCACGATGCAGTGCGTTGGAAAGTTGTTGATGCCTGAGAAACCCATCTCCTTCACTTTCAGCAGGTGATGCCACATCCGACGGCGGGGGTCGGAGCCATATACTCCGCAAATCACGGGAATTTCATCCACGACGGGCAAGACCTCGAATTCCCCGATTTCCATCGCTACAGCGTTGGCATCCCCGTAGGCCATCAGCCCCGCCGTGGAGCCATGACCAGCCATGCGGAACCGCCCGGAGTTGTAGATGATGAGCAGATCGGCACCGCCCTTCTCAATGAATTTAGCACTGATGCCTGTGCCGGCCCCGGCAGCAATAACGGCTTTTTTAGCGTTTATGGTGGCCCGCAGCCGGTTTCTGACTTCGTCTCGGGTGTAGGGGTTTCCGCGCCCTGTCCATTGGTTTGGCATTGATTGATACCGATTTATAGTTTTTCTATTTCCTCTAGCAAACTGGCCACCAGCAAGTCTGCAAACGCCCGGTCGTTAATGTGCAGGGGCGACTCAATCAGGCGTACTTGCCTGGACAGGTTCGTTTTGATCGAATCAAAAAGGACGCGATTGGCCTGCGGCTGATAAAATACTCCACCGGCCGCGTCAATCTGCGAAAGGCCCTTCAGGGGCAAAATCACCACAACACTACCTTTTGTTCTATTCACGTGTTGGGCCAGAATCCGTCCCAACGCTTCATTCTCGGCTTCGTCGGTGCGCATCAGCGTCACGTTTGGTGCCCAGGCATAGAGTTGCCGGTGTTGGTAATGGGCGGGTACGGTATCGGGATGACCGAAATTGACCATGTCCAAACACCCCGGTACCACAACATAGGGAAGGCCCATCCGGGCAGCGGCCCTCATCCGGTCTGGTCCGGCCCCACAAACACCCCCGCACAACTCGTCGGCCAGTTCGGTGGTTGTCACATCCAGCACGGCATCGAAATAGCCTTCTTCGATCAGGTTTTCCATGGTTCGGCCCCCGATTCCGTTGGCGTGGAAGGCGACCACTTCATAACCCTGTTTCTCTAGTCCTTCCGTGCAAGCCTCCACGCAGGCCGTTGTGTTACCAAACATACTGATGGCAATTCGCCCAGCCGATTCACGGTGAGTTGCCGGAACAACGGTAGTCATAGCGCAAATGGCCGCTGCGGCCTGCTCAATCAAGGGAGAGAGCATGCTGTTGAGGCCCGCCACGTCCACGACTGAAGCCATTAACACCATATCTTTCATGCCAACCTGACGGGTTAGGTCTTTAGCTGCCATTGTGGAAAGGCAGAATTTGGGACTACCAAACGGGATGGGCTGCATGGCCGAGAGTGCCACGAACGTGCCCCCGCCCCCGCCCATACCGATGGCTCCTTTCACCCGCCCCACTCGAACCAACTGCCCTACGATGGCAGCTGCACCTTCACCCATTACCTCAATGGCCCACCCCCGGTTCCGGCTCGCCCGAAGTTGAGTCAACGAATTATTGGCGGCCTGAGCGACCGTAGCAGCCTCATAATCAACGGGAAAATCGACAGTCGTTTCCATCACCCCCGTGTTGATTGTGATCACAGATTCACCCCGCGCCAGAATGCACTGTCGCAGAAAAGCGAAAGCCGGACCTTTAGTGTCGAAACAGCCAATGATGAGAATGGATGGGGGCATCAATTAATGAAAGAGCTTTTTGTAGAAAGTTAACCCTTCGCTCGCCAATTCGTCGGGACTATTAGCCAATAGTCGCCAGATGGACGCGGCTTTGGCCAGTTCCTCCGACGGTGCGCCGAAAGTCTCAATCACCACCGCCCCCTCGTAGCCAATGTCGGTGAGGGCGGCTTTGATGCCCGGCCAGTCCACGTTGCCGGTGCCGGGTGTTCCCCGGTCGCTTTCGTTGCCCTGCACATGGCAGAGCAACTCCCGCCCGATGGCCCGAATGGTAGCCGGAATGCTCTTCTCCTCAATGTTATTGTGAAAGGTGTCGAGTGAGACTTTGAGGGACGGATGACCCACATCCCGTAGCAGCGACAGCGCCTGTTCTGCCGTGTTGACCATGTCGGTCTCGAAGCGATTCAGCGGCTCCACGCCAATCACCACACCACATTGTCGGGCAATTTCACCCGCTTCATGCAGGTTTTCGAGGCACCAGTCCCGCTCCCGTTGTTTGCGTTGGGCAGACACAATCCGGCATTTACCCACCGCTGAATAAACCGGCCCCGTGAAAACCGGGCTTTCCATTGCTTCGGCTAAGTACAGGCAATCCGTAATGTAGGTAAGGCCGTTTTTGCGGATAGCCGGGTCGTCGCTCGAAATGTCGCGGTTCGGCCCGAAAGCCCCGCTGATGGTGATGCGGAGACCCGTTTCGCGGGCAAGCTCTCTCAATTGCTTCCAGTCGATGAGGTCTTTGTCCTCAACCGCCACTTCAATGATGTCGTAGCCCATATCGGCCACTTTATAAAGCAGGTCGAAGTGGGCTGATGTAAAGGGGGATACCCAGACAAACGTGCTTACGCCGAATTGGATCATGTCAATATTCCGGGATTTTGATCCGTTCTCCGCCTTTCATGGCCGATTCATGGGCGCAAATCCCCGCCAGGGTGTAGTTGGCTGCCACTTCGGCATCCACCGCCGAGTCGCGGCCCTCAATGATCGCGGCCATGAACTCCTGCACCAAATGCGGGTGCGACCCGCCATGACCGGCCCCCTGCAAAAACGAAACGTGGTTGGGGTCGTCGATTTTTTCGCGCTTCGTGAAGTGCTTGATGGGTTCAATCAGCATCTCGTCGGTGTCGGGCACGTTGATACGCCGGGCATTTTCGCCCCCATCGAAAATGATGTGTTCTTCATCTTGTAGCTGTTCCCACTCAAACGACATTTTGGTGCCATACACATCGTAGCTTTCCCGATACTGCCGCACCACATCGAACAGGGAACGGGTGGCCTCGGCAATCACGTCGGAGTTTTTGAGGGTAAACGTGGCTGTTTCCACTGCAAACGGCGACCCGTAACGGCTGGCTAAATCCTCGCTCAACCGCCCTGAACCGTGGCAAACAACGGTTTCGGCTTTGGTGTTGTTGATGCGTAAAAGGGGCGATATAGCGTGAGTGCCGTTGAGCATCGGCGGGTAGCCTTTCCAGTATTCACCCCAGCCTTCCATGCTCATGTCCTGAATGTGTGAGCCTCTAACGAACTGAATACGACCCAATTGTCCCGTTTCGGCTAAGTTCAGCCCATACAGAAACTCGCGGGTGTAGAGGGCCGTTTCCATCATCATATAGACCTTGTCCGACTTCCGTTTAGCCTCCACAATGGCTTGGCAGTCCTCCTTAGTCATGGCCATCGGGATGGTGCAGGCCGTGTGTTTATTGGCGTTGAGCGAGGCCAGCGTCATGTGGGCATGTTCGGGGACGGGCGTGACCACGTGAATAGCATCCACGTCGGCGCGGCCCGGAACGTCCTCAAAATTCTCGAAACAGAGGTCGGGGTCGAGGTTGTATTTGGTTCGTAACTCGTTCAGAGTGTTCGGGTTGCGGGTGCAAATGCCCACTTTGTGGATGTTGGGGTGTTGCTGGTAAATGGGGATAAACTCCTTGCCGAAGCCCATGCCCACGATAACGACGGTAATTTTCTGGTCACTCATGATTATTTTTTGGTAATGGTTTTCAAAGCTTTTCTACCACCACCCCCTGAAGGGGGCTTTGGTTGAGCATAGTC
>JAJAYX010000326.1 GCA_026785985.1 Rudanella sp.
GCGCACGACGGTCGAATTGATAATATCGTCCACCTCCTGCGTCACTATCCAGGCCTCCCCAAAATACTTGCGAACCGTTTTGTAGAGGTACTTGATAAATTCAGCCATCTCTTGCTTCATGATTGCTTTCCATGCTTCTTCGATAAGGATGATTTTACGGGTCGTCTTTGGCAATTGACGCATCTTGGTGATGAAGGTGTCCATGATGATGATGGTTACCACCGGGAACAGGATCGGATGATCTTTGATATTATCCAACTCAAAAACAATGAATGGGACCTGTAGCAAATCCATTGAATCCTCACTATTCAGCAGGTAATCGTACTCACCACCCTCATAAAAGGGTTCCATCGTAATCATGAATGCTTGATAGTCAAAGTGATTCGTGCTTACTCCTTTGGTCTGAAGCATTTGCTTGAAATCGCCCTGTAAAAACTCATAAAATGTGTTGAAACAGGGGCGTACAGCCATATTCTCCTGTAACGAATCGAAATACCCCGTTACGGCCAGTGATATCGCCGTTTCTTCCAAACGGGTCATGGCTTCCTCCTCCTTTTTCCAGAGCGACAGAATTAATGCTTTGATCGCCTGCTTCTTTTCTGTGTTGGGTCGTTTCCGCGACTCTATGTAAAAGGGGTTGAAACGAATTGGATTGTCTTCCTGATAGGTCAGGTATTTGCCACCCAGCATTTGGCACAGCCCCTCGTAACTATCCCCCACATCAACAATGACCATGTGCGTTCCTCCAGACAGATAGGTTTTGGCAAAATGGTTCGTTAAAAAAGACTTACCCGACCCCGATCCCCCCAGCACAAATTTGTTCCGGTTGGTTACCCACCTTTCCTCCATTGGCACATCGCTGAAGTCCACCAGCAGAGGACGGCCACTAAGCCGCTCCACTACTTTAACGCCAAAGGTCGATAGGTCTCCTTCCGTATTGGACTCCTGATTAAGCAGGCAACAGGCTTGAGGGAGTAGCGTCCAAAACCGGTCTTCCACAGGCAGATCAGCGGCCGCGCCGGGAATACCTGCCCAAAATAGCAGGGCGGCATCTGTACCATTTTCGCGGGGCCGAACGCCCATCAGAGAAATAGCCGAGTTGACCTGGTTACGAATCTGCGGGAGCCTGGTTTTATCTTCAGTCCACACCATGACATTGAAATGGCATTGCACCGGGACGTAGCCTGTTTCGGCGGTTGTATCCAGATACTGATCGATGAGCCGGGCATTGACTTCGTTTGCTTTGGAAAACGTACTCATGGCCCGCATCTGCTGGCTACGCTGCTGTAGTTTTGGAAAAGCCACGTTCTTGTCCATCTTAAAGATGTACTGATTATAGATATGGTCCACATTCAGCATCATCGACACAGGAGCCGCAAAACTGACATTGATGGTCGAGTGCTCCGAAGAGAGCGATTCTTTGCGGTTGTGCGTATAGACAGTGTCCGGCAAATCGTCCACATCGGCGATAGAGAAAAACTTGACGAGCTTATTGCCCACGTAGATATCCCCGTCCATCTGGGTATCACACAAGGGCACGTTTTCGCCCGTAAAGTCAAGACTCATATAGCGTTCGAGAATGCCTGGTCTTCCCTCTTTGTTGAACAGTTCATCTGCTTTGATCCGGCGTAACCCCACTTTTTTGGTGGAGGTCAAAATACTCACGAACTGGGCAAGGGCATCCATAAACTCTTCCTGTTGGCGGGGATCGCCAATGTCACGCGGTATCAATCGTCCACTGACCAGGGTGGTCGAGATCGACGACAGGTTCTGCCGGTTAGGGTGTGTTTTGGTGATATACAGCAAGCTCCGGTGCGTTAAAAAAGGGCGTTCGTTGAAATGACGCTCAGAGGCCTTGTCGAAACTATCCTTCACTTCATAACGGGGCTTATAGGTATCGACCGTAAAAATGTCCTGCTTGTGAATGATCGTGTTGATCGGCATCACGTTGATTGCTTTCCCCCATATCTCGTTCATATCTCTGAAGTCACCGGACTCCATCCGATGCGTGCCGATCATTTCGACTTTTGCCGAAAGGGAAAATATTTCCGGCAGCAAAACCTCAAAGCACGCCGAATAGTCGCCGTGTATCGAAATGAGGAAATCATTCTCAATCCGCCGGATTGGGAAGACTTCCAGTAAATCGCGGGTACGTTTACTCATCGTTTCCTTCAGTTAAGGGTAGCGAAGCTACCCGGTGAGCATCCTCCCTTAGCTGACGGAATACGTCACTGCTTCGGGAGGTAATTAAGGTCGGTATCCGCTGGTTGGACTGAAATTTGGCAAACCCCCTTTCCCCATACTTCCGGGAGTAGCTGGACATCTGCTGGTACAGCACCAGCACAGCGATGAGGAATCCCGGAAATCCAATACCAGCCGACATACCTGTTGCGGCAATGACGAGGACGGTGACCAGCAGTAGGCTGATAGCACCACCCCCCAGAATCATCAGGGTACGCATACCCCGGATGCCCATCACTTCGGGCGGGCGATCAACGCCTTTGTTAATGCGGTACATGACTATCGAAATAAATTGTCGAGAATGGCCAGCACGGCAATGGAGACGATGAGACCGCTAAACCAGGACAGAACCCCTTCCATTCCTTCGTCGCTATTTTTATTCAGCTTGCGATACACTTTTACGGACCCCACCAGAGCGCAGATCGCGCACATACCCATGGCAATGCCTTTAAAGGCCCGGTAAAGGCTTGAGACTCCCATTGTACCGGCACCCACAGAAGGCTGGGCCAGTACCTCGGAGCCAGTCAGGAGCAGGCACAGGATGAAAATTGGGCTGTAAATGACGAGTGGACGCATGGGTTCTATAAGAAAATAGCCCGTAATACGATCAGTACGATACCTGCAAAAATCAGCGCACCAAACCAGTTGGTGATCGACTTGCGGGTATCGGGGTCGCCACTGCTGAATTTACCATACACAGCTACCGCACCAATCAGGCCTACAATAGCCATGATGTAGAGCGCAATCCGACTGATGGGTTCAAAGTAGTTTTTAATGGCGGTTGCTACGCTGTCAAGCTGGGTCGTCAGGGTCGATAGATTGGGTTCGGCCGATGCCGAATGCGTTGCCAAAAGAACGAGGGCAGCTACTGCCACTAGATGGGTTGATCTCCGGCTCAAAAGATTTGTTGGGTACTTTCTCATGGTAAATCGAATTTATTTTTAATTGAAAAAATTGATTAAAGATTAAAATTACAAATTAAGTACTACACACCAAAAAATGGTAAAACTTTTAGGCTTACCAGTCCTTCTGACAGGGTGTTATTCGTCGGTTGCTTCCAGACCCCGGACCTGTTCCATCATTTCATCCCATAGGGCCATGAAGGGGTCTGATTCACTGTCCTCGGCGGGAGTCAGGATCACCTCAACACCCATATAGTCTTCCAGCGAGCGAACCACATTGGAGTCGCCGATCATGTCTAAGTGATTCAGGGCCATCACGAATTGCTGTGTAAGCTGTGCTACGCTTTGCCGACGCTCCCGTTTCTTGATTAGCCGGGTCAATTGAAAGGCATTAGTACGAACCTCCGCTATCCGCGACAAATAGTCGTCGGCCGGGAAAGCAGGTTGAGGAGTAGCTTTGTTACCGGGCTGTGCCATGACTTCTTCCTGGGAATAATGAATGATGCCACCCTCACCGACATCGAAGGGCAGATCATCATCCTGGCTTGGTTCATCCAGATCAAAAATACTGGCCAACTCGTCGTACGAGTTCATGACGGACGGGTAATTCCCCATCTTACTGAACTGTTGCTGTAAGGTTGAGATAGCCACTTCGGTATCAGGATCACTCGTGCCGGTCAGCCCCAAAAACTCAGCTTCTTCATCACCCTGAGAATCTTGACCATCAACCCTTTCTGTATCATTTTCCTCCTCCTGATCTTCAGGAATTTCGTCACTTTGATCGTAATCCGGGTCGTTTTCGTCAGCAAAAACTTCTTCCCCGGCACCGTCGCCTACCTGACTAGTTACCTCCTCCTGATTAGTTATTTTTCCGAATCGAGTTTTAGTTAAACCCAGTACACCGGATGTAGTCGTAACCTCGTCTATGGTTGACTGTATTGGTGGCTTATCAACGGCACCGTCGGCAGTCATATCGTTCCGCTGACTCGGTAGTAAGTGCCACAGGAGTGGACTTGCCTGAATTTTATCCCAAAGCAAATACACTAACCATAGTGTACCTCCCAGCATCATAAAAAAACTGACTGTTTTCATCGGGTTGATTTTGAAGTAGTTAGTTTTCAGAATTCATCATCTTCGAGCCGACGACGCTGACTCCTGATTTTGCGGATCAATCCCGCATGACGCTTGAAATGATAGGTCAGTATATTGTCCAGGACGTGCTGAAGGGTTATGGGCTGACCCGGTTTGCGGGCATACTCCGTCAGGGTCGTCAGTATCCGATGAGATCGTGATGTCAACAGAATTACTGAATTGCCTTTCTCGAAGTCATCCCGCATCACGAGGTACTTGGCCTGGTAGCTACTGAGCGATAATCCGAGTTCTTCGAGACCGTCACTGCCTGTCTCCTGGTTATCGGCTACGTAGTCAGGCGTTTTTCGATTTACCCGGCCGGGGGCTAACTGATCTGGCCGGGTATCCGCGTATACAGATTGCTGTGGTGGTGGGGATATGGCTGCTTCGCGCTGAAGCATTGTTTCCGAAAAAGCCACCATGTCCGTCGAACTTTCCAGCAGTGCTTCCAACTCACCGGGAGCACTGTAACGATGAGAACTATTCGATTTAGCCATGAACCAATTCCGCTAAAAACCCCACCCGCTGTAATTCCCCGACAAACTCAATGAAGGCTGCCTCTTCCGACGGAAACAGTGTCGAGGATGAACGTTTGATGCCCACCAGATCGCCTAATTCCTGCTTGATTAGCGTTATCCCATACTTTTCCTGCGCCATTTTATTAGCAACATCCTTTGTTGACCGATTTTCACGGTGCTTCATCCGGTTCCAAAACATCCCGACCTGCTGGTTCGGGTTTCCATTCTTGCGATAGAAGGCAAACGTTTCAAAAGTGCTGGTAAAGGTTTTCTTGTCCATCTCCGTGGGAATAATGATGGAATCAAGGGCAGCCGCTACCTCCACGATCCCCTCGATATTCAGGGTTCCCGGCAGATCAATAAACCACAGGTCTTTCTGCGTATCCGCCCGTAACTTTCCAACCAACCGGGCGACATCGGAGACCTTACCGCTGACAACCTCCAGAGGGGCCAGCCCTTTCTCCTCAAACGCCTGTTTAATATCCTCGGACGATTCCAACTGGAGCAGTTCCTGTTTACGGATTTTAACAATGGAGTGCTGGGGGTAATCGGCATCAATAATGCCGACACGAAAACCCGTGTTGTGGAGGTACGTTGCCAGTAGCATTGTAAATGTTGTTTTCCCAACACCTCCTTTTTGTGAACTAATTGAGATAAGTTTTGCCATTTTTAATATATGATTTTAATCGCAATTGAACAAATATATTAAAACACATTTCTGAAAAACAAGGAGTTATGGATTTAAATTTGTTTAATATACTTATTACATATTTATGGAAATATAAATGTCATCAATTTAGATCGAATATTGTTGATTCAAAGGCTTCTTCAAATCACTAAACTTTATAATACTCTTTTTGCACCATAAAGTATATCTAAAAAATTTTTGCCTGTTTTAACTATACTTTAAAAGCAAATAACCCTTATTGGTCAATATTATAAGTTAACCTTTTGCCTGTAAAAGTACATCTACTAGTTCTTCAATATCTTAGTGTTTATAATGCTTGAAATACATTTATTATAAACTAATAAATGTGTGCAATTTTTCAGAATAATTTTCTGTTAGTCAACGCTTTACAACTATTAAAATTGCTTTAATTTAGGCCATTTTTGCGTATGTCGTTGTTCATTTTCAGCCGTATTTTTACCTCTTTCACTTTCTCTTCCGTCAACTAATCTGCCACCCAATCTATTTCAGAACCCTGTCGTTTCATGTCACGAACAGAACCCTTTTTTTGCTGGCGTACATCGACCCCGTTTTAAAGGTGTTATAGGGATGCAAAGGATCGTAGAAACGAATTTTAGTTTATAAATAACTACTCTATCTAATTAATGAACGGGAGAAGGGTTATACTCTCTCCCTCTTGTGTTTGCTGACTAGTACCCGTCAGCAGAGTAACCCGTCCACTCCACTAAGGCTCTACTTGCATAGAGAGCAAGATGTGAGTTTGTTATACAAACTCCTCTTGCCCTACGGGGTCTAAAACACCCAATAGCCCCTCGTTAACACATTCGGGGCGTATTGGGTGAAAAAAGGCCATTCGTTAATACAGAATGGCTCCCTACCAAAACTGGAAAAGATGACCCTTGTGGTCGTTCAAAAAATGATCTGAGGACAATTCGCTTTAGGATTTTCACCCAATAGCTATCTCTAACTAGTCTATATTCTATTTATAAAATAAATATTGAAATGAAGTTTTAGATAAATGGCATTACTTTTGGCCCAATGAAACCTCATCATGTTAGGCACTGTAGGGTACTGTCTACTGCCTTTATCAATGATTTTATCCTGCCTTTTATCTGTCATGGGTATCGCACAATCATCAAATCCGGTTGGGATAGCAGCCACCAACGCAGCTTCCATAACCCCTGTTCCAAAAGCAGAAGAGGAAACTTTGCACCCATCAAAACGCAAGCAGAAACTGCGTCAGGGCGAGTATCTCGACGAGATGGTCGTCATCAGGGTGACCGAAAAGGAGAAGAAACAACTGCTTACTGATTTAGCCAGCTATCAAAAAACGCACCCTTCACTAAAACTATCTGACCTCATCCGGGATCAGTATTTCAAGCGTGGCGCGTTTACGATCAGGATGAGCAAAAAAAAGAAAGGAAATAACGTAGTTGTTGCGGTGGCACCCGTCGGAGTCGCTCCCGGAGTGACGGATCACGAACTGTTGTGGCAACTCATGGATGAATTAGCTGATCTTACTCGTAAGCTGGGTGGCTACCTCAACAATTTTAATCAATTGGTCAGAAAGATGAATAGTCTTTCGGGTGAGGATGCGGCCGGGCATGAACAGGTGATAAACTCAATAGGTAATCTGAATCAGCCTACGAGTAAATTATTGGTAAAAGTCGAAAAGACCGTCAACCAGATCGCGGAACTGTTGGCTTAACAGCAGGTAGCCTAACAACTGGCTACAGTATCATTTTCATCACTCTACTCAAATGGCGGCATGATTGTGCGCTTGAACACCGGCAAAAATGTAACGGGAGCCCTTCAGTATAATGAGCAAAAGCTACAGTTTGGAGATGCAACGATCCTGTCGGCCACCAACTTTAGCTTTCCTTCCAGTCAGCACAATCGCATCCAGCGGTCGCTGGAACTAAACCGGTTGGCGGGCAAAAACCACCGTGTCCAACAGCCTGGCATTCACTTTGCGCTGTCTTACCATCCTTCGGAGAAGCCAACCGATGAGCAGATGCGGCAGGTAGCCGCTGATTTTATGGAGAAACTGGGCTACGCCGATCAGCCCTACGTCGTTTACAGACACAATGACCGACCCCATCCCCACCTCCACATCGTCAGCGTAAAGGTGGACAGGCACGGCAAACGAATATCGGATAGCCATATCAAACTACGCTGTAATACGGCCCGTAAAGAACTGGAGATTCAGTATAGGCTTGTCAAAGCTGAAGAACAGAATCAATCGTTACCCCCTATCCAGTCTCTTTCAACTGGTAGTCCCGCCGATCAACCTGTTGAACTGGCCAATGGTGATATCAAACGGGCTATCGGGAGTGTGGTGCGTACTGCATTTACGAACTATAGTTTTTCCTCATTTGAGGATTTTGATGGATTCCTGAACCAATACGGCATTCAGATGAATCGACAGAAGGGCAAAGGTGACCAACTTGAAGGGGTGGGTAAATGGCGGGGAATTACCTTTCAATTAGTGGCAGCAGACAAGGCGGTTACCCCTCGCATCAAAGCCAGTAGCTATTCCTTTGCTCCGACGGCTGACCGCCTTGAAAACAGGTTCAGGGGTGGAGCTGCCCGTAAGCAACAACAACGGGGTGCGTTGCTTCATACTATTAAGAAAACACTGGCACCCTACGCAACATTGTCAGAGGACGACTACAAACGATTATTGCGTGAGGCCGGGGTGCAGGTCGTCGCGCAAGGTGATCGGTATTTGTATATCGACCACAATCGGCGGGCCGTGTATGGTGATGCAGAATTGGGAGCAGGCTTTATGCGTAAACAGCTACTGAACCGCTTTGGCACTTCTCAGATTCATACAACGCCTACCCACTTGGAAAGTACGACTGAAAAAAAGGAAACAAAACCGTCACTGAACAGTAAAACGAGCCCTTCAGCTACCGAAGCTTCTAAACCATCCATAGACCCCCCACAACCAAACCCACTCCAACGCGAGGCCCCTGAAAAACTCATTACACCCCATTCAGGAACCACTCGCTCCGATTCAGACTGGGGTAAACTACTATCTAAGTACTACCAGCAGCACCGGCAGCAGTCCGGGGTTTATTTTGAAAGTCAGCTCATAGAAGCTTTCCCACACGGCCCCTTACGAACCCAAATGGTGGCAGCAGGCCATCCGGCAGATCAAGTCTCGCGGGCACTGATAGCCTTTGAAACCTACAAGCAAGGTTGTTTGCCTGAAATTCGGGCGAAAGAGCAGGCATACTTTAATCAAACCGCCAATGCCCTGTTATCACTGGCTATTCAAATGCCTATCGACGGTCCAAGTCGCCTTTCCTTTCTTAAAGCAGCCCAACTCAATGTCGGGCAAGAGCCGACAGGAGAATAC
>JAJAYX010000327.1 GCA_026785985.1 Rudanella sp.
GGATACCACCACACGCTCATTGGCCAGTCAGGGAGATCCGGAATTTATAACCCCCCTGGATACTCTCTCCGACACAACCTCGACTCCTGCACCAGTCGATTTGTCGCAGGCCAAGCCGCCGGTTGAAGAGCCTGCCAACGATGCGGTGGTTGAGGATGTTGCGTCAGATAATCGAGAGAAAATAGAAGGTAAATCAACTGCCGAAGAACTGAAGAAGCCAGAGCCGGTGGCTCCTAAACCCGTGGAGAAGCCCGCCGAAAAACCTAAGCCAACGCCCGCCGAAACGGCACCCGTGGAGAAGGTCGCTGTGAATCCAGGAGGAGTATCGTCGTCGCACACGGTTGATGCGGGGGAAACATTTTATGGCATCGCCAACCGGTACAACATGAAGCTAAGTACGCTCAAAGAACTTAACCCCGCCGTAACCGAAGATCAGGTAAAATCGGGCGTAACGAGGCTCAAAGTGAAGGCAATGGCTGTGCATACGGTTGGGGCAGGCGATGTGTTGCGGGTGGTTGCCCAAAAATATGGCGTTAGCAAAGAGGCTATTATGCGGGCCAATGGCAAGAGCAAAGACCTCGCCACGCGGGGCGAAAAACTCATTATTCCTTTCCCTGAAAAGCAGTAAACTATGACCCGCTGGGGAATTTTAGGCTTAGGCCGCATCGCTCATAAATTTGTACAGGACCTGCTCACCGTTGAGGGGGCCGTTTTGCACGCCGTGGCCGCTTCTGATGAGGGGCGCGCCAACGAGTTTGGTCAACAATACGGAGCCGTCCATATCTACGGATCCTATGACCAACTCCTGACCTGCCCTGACTTAGACGTAGTCTACATTGCTACGCGCCATGTTTACCACCGCGACAACACGCTACTGCTGCTGAACGCGGGCATTCCCGTTTTGTGCGAAAAACCCTTTGGTATGGACGCCGGGCAGGTGGCGCAAATGGTCGAAACAGCGCGGAGCAAGCCCGTTTTTCTGATGGAAGCCTTGTGGAGCCGCTTCATGCCCACGATTTTGAAAGCGCACGATTTGATTCAGGCCGGTGCCATTGGACGAGTGCGCATGGTGCGGGCTGACTTTGGTTTCCCCGCTCCGTTCAGTCCCGATGCAAGGCTATTTAACAAGGAATTAGGGGGGGGGTCGTTGCTCGATATTGGTATTTATCCGCTGTTTTTGTCGTACCTGATGCTGGGCAAACCTACGAAAGTTCGCGCAGCGGCCACCTTTGGCCCAACGGGGGTAGATGAACAGTGTGGCATGACCCTAACCTACGCCGACGGGGCCATTGCTATTCTGGACAGCACTTTATTGGTCAAAACCGACATGGTTGGCGTGATCTATGGCGAGACCGGCACGATTCGGATTCGGGGGCGGTTCCACGAAAGTCAGGCCATGACCCTCGAACGGGAAGATGGTGGAGAAACTGAATTATTTACCGCTGACCGTCAGACGTTTGGCTATGAATATGAAATCCGGCATGTCATGCAGTGCTTGTCTGAGGGCCTCACCGAAAGCCCACTTTGGTCGCTCGACAACAGCCAGGATTTGATTAATCTGCTGGATGCCGTCCGGGCCGAAGCCGGCATCACGTATTAATCCGCTGGCACGAACACTCTTTTTGCCTATTTTGCAGGTTGTTACGCGGTTGACAACCTGCGCATCCTTTCTGTTTATTACTATTTCGCTAATGAAAACTCAGCTTTCTTTCTTATGCCTGCTTCTTGTGGGAGCGTGCAATGCCCAGGCTCCCGTGAAACCCGCCGACATGCCGCTGGGATTTGAAGAATATGACCCCGTTTCGACTCTGAAAGTCCCCGAACACAAGCTCAAGCGGGCTAAATTCCCGTTTATCGACGTGCATAATCACCAGTTTCAGATGGGTCGGGGCGACGATTTGGGAAAGCTGGTTTCTGAAATGGATAGCCTGAACATGCAGGTGATGATCAACCTCAGCGGACGCGGTGGGGGCAGTGTGGAGGAGAACACTACGTTTTTCAATACGGCAATGGCCAGTACGCAGAAAACGGCTCCCAAACGCCTGATTCTGTTCTCGAACATCAATTTCGATGGTATTGGGCAACCGGGCTGGACGGAGGAAACGGTAAAAATTCTGACTGACGATATTAAAAACGGTGCGAAAGGCCTGAAAATTTACAAGAGCCTGGGCTTCAGCGTGAAAGACAATAGCGGCAAGCGTGTTCGGGTTGTCGTTGAGCGGCTCGACCCCATCTGGGCGAGGTGTGGCGAGTTGGGTGTTCCGGTGCTCATTCACACCGCCGACCCAAAGTCGTTCTGGGACCCCATGGATCGCTACAACGAACGCTGGCTGGAGTTGAAACTTCACGCGGGCCGTAAGCGCGACGACAAGACAGGCGCGTCGTGGGGCAACCTGTTGAAAGAGCAACACAGCGTCTTCCGCAAACACCCCCAAACCACGTTCATCAACGCCCACATGGGTTGGTATCCGAACGATTTGAACAAGTTAGACAGTGTGATGAAGGCCTATCCGAACACGCTGGTTGAAATTGGGGCTGTGATTGCGGAGTTAGGCCGTCAGCCACGGGCATCGCGCAAGTTTTTCGAGAAATACCAGGACCGGATTCTGTTTGGCAAAGACTCGTGGGTGCCGAGTGAATACGCGACCTATTTCCGGGTGCTCGAAACGGACGATGAATATTTTCCTTACCACAAAAAATACCACGCTTTCTGGCGGATGTATGGCATGGGCCTACCCGACGAAATTCTGAAAAAAGTCTATTACAAAAACGCCCTCCGCATTATTCCGGGGCTTGACAAAAGCCAGTTTCCCCAGTGAAGAAACAACACATAACTAAATTACTGTCAGCCCAATGGCTTCTGGCCATTGGGCTGTTTGGTTGCTCAGTGACCCGCAAAGCCAAGGGCAAATCCGACTGGTTTGTGGGGGCCATCACTGACGAAAACAGCCGTGATCTGACCCTTGATTTGTCGTTTCTGGAACCCGGTAAAAGCTATGAAGCTGTAATCAATCGCGACGCGCCAAACGCCAATTGGAACACCAACCCGGAATCATATGTGATTGAGAAAAAGGCCGTTACCAGCCAAACGAAACTAACACTTCCGTTAGCAAAAGGGAGTGGTTGCGCCATTCAGTTCATCAAACGTTAAGTGGATTGTCTGTATGAAAATCACCCGAATCACCCTCTATCGCTACGACATTCCGCTTAAAGCACCCGTTAGGATCTCGCTGGGCACAATCGAACACGCCCGCAACATGCTGGTTTGTATCGACACCGACGAGGGATTGCAGGGTTGGGGTGAAGGGTCGCCATTTTGGATGATCGTGGGCGAAACCCAGGCTTCGGGAATGGCGGCTGCCCAGGATATGGCCCGGCTGCTTTTGGGAAGAAACTCTACGGATATTGGCGGTTGTGTGGATGCTCTTGTGCGGTATCTGCCCGGCCACCCCACCACCCGTTCGGCCTTCGACATGGCCCTGTATGATCTTGCCGCCAAAGCCGCAAACCTGCCCTTGTATGCGTATTTGGGAGGTGCGAAACGACCCCTCATCACCGACGAAACCATTTATCTGGATACGCCGGAGCGCATGGCTGAGATCGCCCGGATCGTGAAAGCCAAAAATCGTGACGACGAACCGCCCATAGCCATCAAACTAAAACTCGGCACCGATATGCAAACTGATATTGCCCGTGTTTGGGCGGTTCGGCAGGCTATTGGTGACCAGATTCCGATTCGCACGGATGCTAATCAGGGGTGGGATGTGCCAACAGCAATCGCCGTTCTGCGCGCCATTGGCAACGGGAACGTGCAGTATTGCGAGCAACCCATCCGCCGAACTGATATTGCCGGCCTGCGTCACCTGCGACAGCTATCGCCCGTGCCGATTATGGCCGATGAAAGCCTGTTCGATGCTGTGGATGCGATCCGGTTGGTGCGCGAGGAAGCCGTTGATTATTTCAATATCAAGCTATCGAAAAGTGGGGGGATCTGGGAAGCTCTCAAGATCAACGCTATTGCCGAGGCCGCGGGAATCCGGTGCATGGTTGGCTGCATGTCGGAGTCGCGATTGGGGCTGACGGCCAACGCGCATTTTGCCGCTGCTCGCCCCAATGTGATCTTCTGCGATCTGGATGGCTGTTTTGAACACGCCCTCGACCCTGTAGTCGGTGGCCTCACGTATCACCCCTATCGCATTGAACTTCCCACCGTGCCGGGTATCGGTGCCACCGTAAAGCCGGATTTTTTGGCAAACTGCGAGCAAATTGTAATTGGTTGATGGTACCCATTTTATGATTCCTAAACACATTCACGACCGCTTCTTTAAGGAGGCTTTTTCACGCCCGGAAGTTGTTGCTGATTTCATTCAGGCTTACCTGCCCGACCAGTTCAGTAGGCAACTTAACATTCAGACACTGACACGTTTGCAGGATTCACATGTTGATGATGATCTCAGTCAGCACTACGTCGATCTGCTATTTTCGGTGGAGTGTGGGGAGCAACAAATCGCGATAGCATTGTTGTTTGAACACAAGAGCTACCCGGAAGAGTATCCTCACTTTCAGATCGTTCAGTATTTGCTGAATTATTGGCGTGATCAACTGAAAGAAAAAGAGACGCTGCGACCCATAGTTCCGATTATTGTCTATCATGGCAAGCCAAAATGGAAACAAAGGCCCATGCGCGACTATTTCGAGCAAACTACTGACTTGTTAGCTTCGTTTTTGCCTGATTGTCAGTACTATCTGATTAATCTGATTGATGATCCAGACAATCATTTTGATCTTCTCCAGTCGTTGTATGCGAAACTAACGGCAGGTTTATTGAAAACTATTCGGAAAAAACAGCAGTTAAAAACAATGCTGGAAGCGTTGAAACAGGTGATTGACCAACTGGCCAGCAACCAACTGGGGGAACAGTTTGTGAAAACCGCTTTCCTTTATATTAGCTGGGGTTCGTCCTTGACATCATTTGAAATTGTGGCTATCTTTCGTAGTATTTCACCAAAAACAGACAAAATTATTATGTCAGCCGCCGAAACGTGGATTCAGGAAGGAGTTGAGAGAGGTATTAAACAGGGCGTGCAACAGGGCGTGCAACAGGGCGTGCAACAAGGCGTGCAACAAGGCGTGCAACAAGGAGAATATCAGGCAACGCTTCGGGGTATAAAGGGTATGCTCAAATTGGGTATGGATGCCAAAACCATTGCTGCCGCCTTCGATTTGCCGCTTAAAACAGTAAAAATATACATAGCAACGATTAGCCGGAAACAAAAGTAATAAGCCTGTCAATCAATGGATCAACAGGCTTATTTTCTACCGCAACACCGAGTCAATGGGCTGCTCAGCCGTGGCTGGTGGTGCAGGTTTTGGTTCGGCCTGAGGCAACTGCTGCTGAGGTTGTCCCTGTTGCATTCCCGGCACCGCCGACTGCTCACCAAAAGGACGCACGGGTACGCCAACAAACTCCACGCTGGTAATGTAGTATTTGGTATCGCCATTCCAGGGGAGCCGAAGAATCTTCTCCTCGTAGTGGAGTGTTACCCGTTGACCCGTTTTCACGGCTTCGGTAATTTTGGTACCAACGGCGTCATCTTTCACTGAGAAATCGAAGTATTGGGGAGTTAGCGAACCCGTTTCGCCAGAGAAACCACCCACATTCAAAACTCCCTCGTAAGTTTTAAAAACGAAACCCCGACGGCTAAACTTAGAGACCGTTCCAGCTCGCTCACCATCGCTGTAACTCCAGCCCGTTAGCACATACAGTACGCCTAAAATGACTAACAGAAAGACTAAAAAATAAATAAGACCACGCATGATGATTTGGTTTTAGCGTTTAGACGATGGATTTTACCTTCTGATTCAGTATCCAAAATTCACTTTCAGCACAAATGAACAAAAACCAAACGCATTTGCGCAATAATCGGCTGAAAAAAGCGATCAGATCGCCCTCCCTTTTTCAAATGACCTGAGCGTTTCACCCAGGCGTTCAAAATCGGCTGGCTCATGAAAGGCACTGACAACAAGGCGCGTATTGAGTTTGTCGAGCGGAGTGGGATAGGCAAACGAGTAAATAATAATGTTATGCTGTAACAAATGAGCGTATAACTCAGCGTGTTCAGTGTAGAAAACGGGATAGCCGGGCTGCTGCCGAAATAGTCCTGTTGGCCTCAAAACAATTTCTGCCAGCCCGACATTGCGGGTCAATCGCTGTTGGGCTTCGGTATACAGTGACTCGGCCCGGATGAAAGCGGCCAGGACAGCCGGGGCCATTGGCGAGGCTCCCCCAAAAAATGAAGTTTGCCGGATGGCCGCCAATGTGCTGCTATTGGCCAGGATAACGCCCCCCGGCAAACCCATTGCTTTAGCTAAAGAGGCCGTTACAATCAGGCGAACCGAGGCAGGAACAAGCTTGGCCAACTCGGTCCAGATGCCCCACCGAAGGGTGCCATCTCCCCCAACACCAAGCCCATGCGAATCGTCTACAACCAGCGTAATCGGTCGGTTTGTTGGCAGCTCCGTTAGCCAGTCGAACGGATAAGTTTCTGATCGTCCGGCATCTACTGCGTTGAGAGCAACGACTAACGGCCCATCTGGAACCTGAGCCAGTTGATTGGGCAATTCTGCAACCCAGTCCGTAAAAGGTAGCGTAGGAGCAGCCACAGTGGTTTCGTGCCAGAGGGCCGGATGTGCGTGCGGGCCATACACAAACGTAGTGTGTGAATCCGTAAGGAGGTAATTCATCACCACCTGCCCGGCCACCATCCCCGACGACGCTGTGAGCGCGTCCGGGGCCGATGTCCATCGGGCGAGGGTGGCTTCGGCTTCTTCATAAACCCGAAGCCGTAAATTTCCATTTCGCGAACTCCCAAAAGCGATGCCGTAGCGGGTCATCTCCTCGGCCACCAACGCCTGAAACGCCGGGTTCTGGCTCATTCCCAGATACGATGTTCCTGAAAAAAACAGGCACTCACGTCCCGCAAACGGCACAAACCGATTGGGAAGCTGGTCGATGGTTAGGTATTGGTCTGTCATCTTAATTGTGCTCCTGTTCCGTTCTCCTGTGCATATAGCACCCGTCCGTAGTCGAGTGTGACCCCGGTGGCCGGATCGTTGGTGATGAGCAAGGTTCCGTCCATGTCCACATAGTCGAGCAGAGGTAAGAGTTGGGCAATAGCTGAAATACCGACGCTGCTTTCGGTCATGCAACCCACCATCACCGACATGCCTGCCAGTTTGGCTTGCCCGATCATGCGCCGGGCGGGAGTCAGGCCACCGCATTTTGTTAGTTTGATGTTTACCCCATGAAAGCGACCGATGCATCGTTCCACATCGGTCTCGACAATGCAGCTTTCGTCGGCAATAACGGGCAACACGCTTTCGGCAAACACCCGCTGCTGTCCCGCGAAGTCGTCGGCGGGCAGGGGTTGCTCAATAAATTCAACTCCCAGTGTTTTTAGTTCGGGCGCAAACCGGATGGTTTCCCCGGCGGTCCAGGCACAGTTGGCATCGACCCGAAACGTGGCTTCAGTTTGGTGGCGAAGTTGGCGAACAATGGCCAGATCATCGCTGGTACCCAACTTGATTTTGTAAAGCGGCCAGGGTAACTCCTGCATTTTGGCGATCATTTTCTCGACCGTGTCAATGCCTATCGTGTAGTTGCTAATGGGATTGCAGGCCGGGTTCAGGTTCCAGTATTGATACAGCGGCATCCCAGCGCGTTTAGCCACTAAATCGTGCATGGCTTCGTCTAAAGCGCATTGAGCAAACGGATTTTTAGCCAAATAGGGGTGAGCCAGCGTCCAAAACTCTTCGGCAGAGAGTTGATCATTTTGCTCAATCAGGTCGCGGATGGCCTCCAGATCGGCCGCCATTTGATCAATCGTGATGCCGTAATATTTGTTAGCCGTTGCCTCGCCAAACCCTTGATAGCCAGAATCGTCGCGCAGTTCGACAACGAGCGTTCGCTGCACATCGCGCGAGTCGTGGGCGATGGTGAAGGTGTGTTTAAGGCGCAGGTCGAATCGGTGAACGTGGAGTTTCATAGCCCGTAAAACTACGCAAGGAGATGACATCTTTCTAAACAAGATTCATCGCTTTTCATGTATAAGCCGGATATTTGCAATGCTATGACTAACCTGATTCTATTTGACGATCCGGCTATCCGGGTGCAATTGTTGCCGTTTACGTTCACCCGGCCCGTGGCTCAGGTGCGCGTGGGCATCATGACCATTGCCGAAAAATGGGCTACGCGACTCCAGACGGAGCCATCGTACCTTACTGAATCTTATTTGCAAGCCAAGTTTCCGCATCGGGCAGGGGCTGATAACCTGTATGTAAACGGAGCTGTTTGCCCCACGGCCAGCCTGATTCAGGCCATTCAGGAATTGCCGATGGGGGCTTCGCTGACCCGTGCCGACGGCCTGCTGATTGCCCACCGCACCGACCAGAAACAAACACCAGTCCCTACCGTCGACCCGGCCAACACCCAGGTTTTTAACAAGTCGCTTACGGCAATTGAGCAGATATGGGAGATTATGCTGGCCAATGCGGCCCAAATTCGCGCCGATTTTGCCTGGCTCACCAGGGATCGCAGCTCTCAACCCATCACCGATAGATTTACGCAGGTTTATGGCTCCGAAAATGTCTTTCTGGAAGAAGGAGCCACCGTTCGGGCCTCGATTCTAAATGCAGAAAATGGCCCGATTTACATTGGTCGCAACGCCCAGGTGAACGAAGGGTCGGTTATTGTTGGCCCATTTGCACTCGGCACCGAATCGGTGGTGCAGTGGGGGAGTCGGATGCGCCAAAATACCAGCATTGGCCCATTTTGCAAGATCGGGGGTGAGGTAGGCGGCTCGGTGTTGTTCGGATATAGTGCCAAACAACACGACGGGTATCTGGGTAATTCGGTGATCGGGGAATGGTGCAACCTCGGAGCCAACACCAATACCTCGAACCTCAAAAACGATTATACCAACGTGAAACTGCATAGCTACGCAACTAACCAACTGGAGGATTCCGGGCAAATGTTTGCCGGTTTGTTTATGGGCGACTTCACGCGGGCGGGTATCAGCACCATGTTCAACACGGGTACGGTGGTGGGTGTAAACGTAAACGTGTACGGGGCCGGGTTTCAACCCAAACACATTCCTTCGTTCTCGTGGGGCGGAGCCGATACCAACTTTATGCCCTACCGAATCGACAAAGCCCTACAAGTAGTCCGCGAAGCCTACACCCGGCGTGGGGGGGTTTTTGACGAAGCGGAGTAGGGAATTTTAAGAAAACTATGCTTTTCCGCTATATAATCGGCCACGACGATACCAAGCAGGTGCTGGTTCGGGCCGTTCAAGAAAATCACCTTGCCCACGCCCTGCTTTTCGATGGGCCAACAGGCAGTGCCAACCTCGCGCTGGCATTGGCCCTGGCTACGTTTGCCAACTGCGAAAGTCGGCAGGGGCAACCAACCGACGGTTTGTTTGGGAATGATACCCAGGCAAACGAACCCACCGACGATGCCTGCGGGCGGTGTGCGTCGTGCATTAAAATGGGCAAGCTGGTTCACCCCGACCTCCATTTGGTGTTTCCGATAGTCTCCTCAGAAACTGGTTCCAAACCCAAAACCAGTGAAGATTTTCTGACTGACTGGCGCAAAATGGTGATCGAATCGCCTTATCGAACATTACCGGAATGGCTTGCTTTTATTGGGGCAGAAAAAAAACAGGGTAATATTTCCGTTAAAGAGGCCAGAAGTATCTTGCAGAAACTGTCGCTGAAAGCCTACGAAGGTTGCTATAAGATCATGCTGATATGGCTTCCCGAACTCATGAACGGGGCCTCGGCCAATGCCCTACTCAAAATTCTGGAGGAACCACCCGAACGCACCCTGTTTCTGTTGGCCACCAACCAGCCCGACAAACTGCTCATTACCATCCTGTCGCGAACGCAGCGCGTGGGGGTGCGGGCCTTCACCGACGAGGAGGTGGGGTTGTATCTGCGGCAGTCCCTGAACCTCGACGAGACCCGCGCCCGGCAAGCGGCTTTTCTGGCCAACGGCGATATGGCCGCTGCCCTTCAACTGCTCAAAGCTGACCCCGACAGCGGCCCCGACCGGCACACTTGGTTTGCCGAATGGATGCGGGCCTGTTACCGGCAGGATCTCAGTGCGCTGGTGAAACAGGCCGAACAGTTCGATGGGTTTAACAAGGAGAAACAAAAGGGATTATTGGAATACAGCCTGCACCTGTGCCGCGATTTGTTTCTGTGGCAACAGGGAGCCGAATCCTTGCTACGCCTGCCGGAGGATGAACTGAACTTTGTGAAGAACTTTGGCAAAGTGTTGAAGCCCGCCCACGTTGAGCGCATTATTGCCGATGTGAACGAGGCTGCCTATCACATTGAGCGCAATGCCCGCGCCAAAATGGTTTTGCTGGATATGTCGCTCACATTCAGCCGATTGATTCGGTGAGGAAGGGGTTTTAAACGCTACAATTGCAATATCCTCAGATACGCTACCC
>JAJAYX010000328.1 GCA_026785985.1 Rudanella sp.
CGTTGGGTCAGGAGAGTAAATGAACAGGCAGGAGCCGCCTTTGATGGCCTGGATAATGGGCTTGCTCTCGGCATTGGAAACAGCCGGGCAACCCTGACTACGGCCCAAACGACCCGTGTTGCGGATAATATCTTCGCACACATAGTTGGCTCCGTGCATCACAATGGCCCGTGCAAACGCATTGTCGTTGATGCCTCGCTCCAGGCCCTTCAGTTGCAGCGACAGGCCGTGTTTGCCTTGATAAGTACCGAGTGTCTGGTAGAACCCAAGGCTCGACTGGAAGGAAGAATTCGTATTGGAAAACTTCTCGGCCAACAGCACGCCGGAATTGCGCCCGTGGGCTACGTAGGTGTTAAACAGTAATTTGCGACCGACTAGATCAATCACATACAGGCGTTTTTTGCTGGATGGCTGGCTCATATCCACTATCGACAGAACCGGCTTGGCATCCATCATTTTTTGCATACCCCGCAGGGCATGGTCAAAAACAGTTCGGTTGAGACCCCGCGTTTCGAGGTTCAGATCATCGAAAACAGCAGCATACGTAGTAGCTGTGTTCGCGGTGGCTGTTTTGGTATTTGATTTTGCCGTTGCCTTGTTTTCGTGGCCAATCGACGTGAAGCTAAGTAGTGATAAGAAACCGATCAGTGCTCGTTTCATGCAGATTATTTTAGGAGTTGTTATTTTCTGTGTGTGCTTACATAAAACGTAAAGTCTACTGATTTAATTCGGTAATTGAATAAGGTTTCTCTTAAAAAAAACCTCACCTCCTTTCGCTCCTTTCTCTTTCCCGTTCACGAAGAACTGAACCATAGTTTTTTTATGTCCCCCCGTTCTCCCTACTTTTACCTATTCTTTCGCTGTGGCACTTGGCCCGGTGACTTTTTAAACTGATCTTTTTGCTGCGTTGAGTGTAGCCAATTTAACCCTCTCCGTTGCCCTTTGTACGTACAACGGCGAGCGGTATCTTCCCGAACAGTTGGCCAGCATTGCGAACCAAACAGTACTGCCCAACGAGATGGTCGTTGTGGACGATGGCTCGTCGGATGGTTCTGTTGCGTTGGTTAGCCAGTGGGCTACTTCAGTGCCATTTACGGTCTACATCCATCAGAATACCAGCAATTTAGGCTCTACAAAAAGTTTCGAAAAAGCGATGAGTCTCTGCACCGGCGATGTAATTGTGTTATCGGATCAGGACGATGCCTGGCGGGCCGACCGGCTGGCTCAGACAGCGGCCTGGTTGGTAAATAACCCGGCAATGGAGGCCGTTTTCTGCAATGCCGATCTAATCGACGAGTTCTCTAAACCCGTAGGTCAACGCATTTGGGAGTTAGTGCAGTTTGGTCCCGAAAGTCAGTAAAAATGGCGACAGGGTCTTGGCCATGAGTTGCTATTTAGTGGTTACATCGTAACGGGAGCCACAATGGCCATTCGCTGTTCGGCTTTGCCCGCACTTATGCCTTTCCCAACGCACGTTCAGTATTTGATTCATGATGCCTGGCTATCGCTCGTATTGGCGCTGAAAGGCACCATCGGGTTTATTGATGAACCCCTGGTTTTTTATCGGCAGCATAGCAGTCAGCAGGTAGGTTTTAAAGCGTCGCGCGCTAAAGTGACGATGAAAGACCGCCTTAACCGAAGCCGCAACGAACGAATGGCCCCAATTTTGCAGACGGCTACCCGGTTCCGGCAAGTTCGCGAATTGCTCGACAGCCGCACTGACATCAGCCCACAACGGTTGACTCGTTTGCACCGGATGGCCAGGCATCTCGCCTGGCGTATTCGCTTGCCATTAGTCCGAATTTTTCGGCTTCCGTTGGTTGCTGGCGAGTTAGCCAAAGGAAATTACCAATTATTTCCGGGACACTGGTGGAAAACCGCTTTGGGCGATTTGATTGAGCCATAAGATTTACATCAACAATTGCCAGGCAGCCGGGCCGTCAAGCGTCTAAAATAAAGTATCCAAAGTTCAGCATTATGCCTACCGCAGCTGTTATTATTCCAGTTTATCAGAAAGATCTCAATCCTTACGAGCAGATCTCGCTCCGGCAATGCGTCAGCATTCTGGGGCGGCATCCGCTAGTGATTGTAAAACCCGACACTCTGGACCTTTCCGATTGGCTCACCGACTACCCGATGCTGCAATTCGAGTCGTTCGACCAATCGTTTTTCCGAAGCATCCGGGGCTACAATGAATTGCTTTGTTCCGAGTCTTTTTACGACCGCTTTATTAATTACGAGTACATTCTGGTTTACCAGCTCGACGCTTTTGTGATGCGCGACTCCCTGATGGAATGGTGCCGCCGGGGCTATGACTACGTGGGTGCCCCGCAATTCAGCGATGTTCGGCCCAAAAGAGAGGGTCGCCCATCGCTGCGCGAATTTGTGTCAGGATTTTTCCAGCAACCCTTGCTCAATGGTGGCCTGTCACTACGCCGGGTGAAAGCCTGTCGGCGGTTGCTGAAAGTGTACCACACCGTCAACAAAAAGTGGCCCGGCAACGAAGACGGGTTCTTTTCACTCCACTACCCCCGCCTGATTCCGTACCGATGGCTGATGCGGATGCCCGGCCCTGAAGAAGCCATCGACTTCGCCATTGAACTGGAACCCAACAAAAGTCTGACCCTCAACGCCGGACGGCTCCCGATGGGTTGCCACGCATGGCACGTGTATGACCTCGATTTTTGGCGGCCTATCTTGAGTAAGTACGGGTACGAGGTGTAGCGCGGACCACTCGTTTCCGCCCCAGCATAGCCTGTTCGAGCAGTTCCAGCCGCTGATTTGTCCGGGCCTGTAGAGACGCAAGATCTTGCGTCTCTACGTGCAAACGCCGAACCTGAGACGAAAGATCTTGCGTCTCCTCCCGCAAACGCCGAACCTGAGACGCAAGATCTTGCGTCTCTACGTGCAACTGCTCATTTTCCCGAATCAACGCCTGCACCCCGGCAAAGGTGACACCCGCGAAATCGTGGCTGTAAATGAGCGTGTCGCAGCCAATTTGCCCCAATCCGTCGTGGCCGAAAGCCGCGTAAAAATCCTGCGCCATTGGCCCGTAGTGCCGAATGTCGCGCTGGCCTTTGTAGTTCCAGCTACTGAGTTTCATGCCTCCGATTTTGCGGAGTACATCAGCGTGGTTCATGGGCAATAACCGTTCCTTTTTGGTCGAATCCGAAATACTACCCCAGGCATTTTGCCCGGCTCCGGCAAAAATTCCCGTTCGGATGCCCGTGCCGGAGGTCATAAAATAATAACCATTGCGGAAGCGGGCCACAAAC
>JAJAYX010000329.1 GCA_026785985.1 Rudanella sp.
GCAGCGTTGACGACACGTCGCGCCGGATGCCCCCATCAAGAAACAGGAAGTTGCGGAAACCGAGGCTGGCACTCGCAAAAACGCCGTTTACCTGAATGTCGGTGCTCCGCTCATCGGGAGCTTCGAGGGGATTTTTGGAGTTCGACAGGGCGTACAGACCCGGCACCACTAAGCCCCCATTGGTCGAGGCCGCAATGGATTCGGTGTGCGATTTACGGATATTGGTCCCCAACACGCCTTTCAGGGTGAGGTTGGCCGATAGGGGTTTGTCGATAGTGGCAATCAGGTCGTAGTTGAGTTCGCGAAACGAGCGCGTCACCCGGTTGTAGCCCGACACGCCGACGGTGCCGACTGCCTTCCGTTCTTCCTGATTTTCGGTGTACGAATCAACGGCCACCCGCCCCATGATCGTCAGCCAGCTCAACGCCTTGTAGTTCAGCATGGTATTTCCGAAAGTGCGGAAACGCGTATCGTTCTGGTAGTTTTCGTAGCGCGTAAAATAGGGGTTGTCCCAGTAAATGGGGGTCAGGTCGGTGGGGTCGGTCCAGTTCCAGGTTACGTTTTTGCGGTTTCTGAAATAAGCTTCCTTCTGGTCACCGAGGTCCACGTTGGTCTGCCACCACTGCCGGAAATTCGTGGCCACGTTTTTATCATCGTAGCCCGTTCCGTACCGCCCCAGCCCCGACACGTTCGAGATGTTTGCCAACGCACTGGCCGTCAGTTTGTTGGTCAGGTTGTAGGAGGCCGAAAAGTTGACCAAATCTTTGGTAATGCGGCTGTTGGGCAAAATACCCTGCTCACCGTTGCGGGTATAGCCGAGTTTGAAATAGCCCCGGTCGCCCGACTGATCCAGAAAAATACTGTTGCTCGTGGTCAGGGCATCCCGAAAAAACGTGGTCGGGTCATTGGCACCGGCCACCCACGGGCGGGCTTTGCCGAAATTGGGCGAGGCCGGGTCGAAGGCATCCCACTGATACACTAATTTGGCCGGATCGAATTTGCCGCCGTACGACGCATCTTCGCTCATTGGTGTTACGAGGTCATCTTTACCATCGCCATTAATATCGCGCGACAGAAAATACCCGCTGGCATCTTCGTAATAGGCTCCGTAACCTGCGCCATACTCTTTCTGGTAGTTGACAAAGGTGGCCTTGTTGATTCGCCCAACGGTAACACCCGCGTTGATGGTGATGCCCAGCCCTTTGTTTTTGCTCCCTTTCTTGGTCGTAATCATTATCACGCCATTGCTCGCCCGCGACCCGTAGAGGGCCGATGCGGCTGCTCCTTTCAGCACCTCGACGGAGGCAATATCGTCGGGGTTGATGTCGGCAGCGGCATTGCCATAGTCGTAGCCACCATATCCGTAGGATTGGCCATTCACGTTGTTGTTTGAATTGTCGAACGGCACCCCATCCACCACAAACAGGGCCTGGTTGTTGCCCGTGAGCGATTTAACGCCCCGCAGCACCACGTTGGTCGAGCCGCCCATGGTGTTGTTGCGCCGAATTTCCAGCCCCGCCACCTTGCCCGACAGGGCATTGACGAAGTTGGCATCGCGGGATTGAGCAACGACATCGCCCTCCACTTTCTGGGCCGAGTAGGCGAGTTCGTTCCGCTTTCTCTCGATGCCGAGGGCCGTTACCACCACCTCATCGAGCATTCCTGCGTCGTTCTGGAGTTTTACATCCAGCACGCTCTGGTTTGCAACGGCTACCTCCTGGGTTTTGAAACCGATGAACGTAAACACCAGCCGGTCGCCATTGGTGGTGAGTATCTGGTAGCTACCTGTTTCGTCGGTTTGCGTACCCCGGTTTGTCCCTTTCACGGTGACGTTTACCCCCGGCAGGGTAGCCCCGTCGTCAACCGCAACGACCTTACCCGTTATCCGGCGTTCCTGGGCTTGGGCCATTGACCCACTCACCCAAAGTAAAAGACTCAGAAGTAGAACTGCTTTCATAGATGATTTTTGTTTACCTGATGTATTAAATGAGCAATAATCCAACAATGGCCATAAGGATAGCTAACAGCGAGGTAATCAGCCCGATAAGCGTTCGATATGGCCTGGCGGGCTTCATGATCTTGGAGTTGTAAAGACTGGTCAAAGGTCAGCAAACGCCCAGAGCCGCACCATACCGTGATCTTGGTATATTGGTACGTAGAATTACGCGAAAGTGGAAAAATCCCAAAAACAAACAGCCAATTATAGTATTGTTTGGTATAATTGGCTGTTTAATAAATAGACATGATTGAAAGACAACTGAAAACAGACTGTATCGAAGCCCTGCAATTTTTGCCCGCTGTGGCTGTTTTAGGTCCCCGACAGGTTGGCAAAACCACGTTTGTGAAGCAGATTGCCGCTCAACTTGACCGACCATCGGTCTATTTAGATTTGGAATATACCGCCGACCGGGACAAGCTGCGTCAACCTGATTTGTATTTCCGGGAGCATAAAAACGATCTGTTTATTTTGGACGAAGTTCAGCGTGTACCCGATTTGTTTCCACTGCTGCGGGGTATGATCGACGAACACCGGGTGCCGGGCCGGTTTCTGTTGCTTGGTTCGGCTTCGCCCGAATTGCTCCGAACCAGTGCCGAAACCTTGGCCGGGCGGATTTTATACCTGGAAATGCACCCCTTCGATGTCCGCGAGATAGCCCATATCACTCCCGTTTTCCCCCATCATTGGCTGCGGGGCGGCTTTCCCGATGCGTTTCTGGCTCCGCAGGCCCGCTACGCGCAAATCTGGATGCGGGGCTTTGTACAGACCTATATTGAGCGCGATTTACCCGCGCTCGGACTAACGGTCTCGCCCGTCCTGATGCGGAATCTGTTGGGAATGCTGGCCCATCTGCACGGCAGTATGCTGGTTTATGCCGATTTAGCCAACTCGCTCGATGTGTCGCTATCAACGATTATTCGATACATTGATTTTCTCGAAAATGCCTTCCTTATCCGTCGGCTCAAACCGTATTTTGTTAATGTGGGAAAACGATTGGTAAAAAGCCCGAAAGTATATATCAGGGACGCTGGCTTACTGCATCATTTGCTGGGTATCGAAGACTTTGATGGGCTGATGGCGCATCCCGTTATCGGAAATTCGTGGGAGGGGTATATTATTCAGCAGCTTATCGCCAATCTGAACGAGGCCACACAACCCTACTTTTACCGTACCAAAGACAAAGCGGAAGTTGATCTGGTACTGGTCAAAAACGGGGTCGTCGTACTTACCGCCGAAATCAAGTTCTCAAACAACCCAAGCCTAAGCCGGGGTAATACGGTGGCTATGAGTGATTTATCAGCCCCTCAAAATCTCATAATAACTCCGCAGGCCGATGAATATTGGCTAAATGCAAACTGGCGGGTTTGCAATTTTCAACAGATGTGGGGATACCTCCGGCAAGCCGGGGTCTTGATATGAGCCAGGAAACAACTACTCAATTGGCACCGCGATGGATACCGTTATGCCTTGTCCGCTGACGGACTCGAAGGAGCAGGTGCCTTTGAGGAGCATGATTCGTTGCCGGATGTTCAACAAACCGTTGCCCGCCGGTTTATCGGGCAGGGCGGGGGCAAGGCCGCGTCCGTTGTCGCGGTAGGTGAGGTAAAGCGTAGTGTCTTCGGCGTAAAGATGCAGCCAGATGTGGGTGGCCTGCGCGTGTTTCAGGGCGTTTTGCAGGAGTTCCTGCACCACCCGGAACAGGTTAATTTCGACCACTTCAGACAGGTTTTCAGGTAAGGGTTTCGACTCAAATACGAGGCAAATCTGTTTGCTTTTGTTGAGCAGCCCCACCATATCGGCAATGGTCAGGGACAGCCCCTGATCCGTCAGGCTGCGCGGGTGCATATCATGAATCAGCGACCGGATGTCGCTCATGGAGGCCCGCAATACGGCTATAGACCGTTCTTTCAGTTCAGGCAACGATACCGTGGAC
>JAJAYX010000330.1 GCA_026785985.1 Rudanella sp.
ATGGGCAACGACGTGGCCATCAACATCGGCGGCATGTCGGGCCATTTCGAGTTGAACGTGTTCAAGCCGGTGATGATTTACAACTTTCTGCACTCGGCCCGGCTCATTGGCGATGTGTGCGTGTCGTTCAACGATAAGTGCGCTGAGGGTATCCGGCCCATCGAGGAAAACATCACCAAGCACGTGAACAACTCGCTGATGCTGGTGACGGCTCTAAACACCAAAATTGGCTACTACAAAGCCGCCGAAATTGCCCAAACGGCCCATAAAAATGGATCTACACTCAAAGAAACGGCGGTACAGTTGGGGTATTTAACCCCTGAAGAATTTGACCAATGGGTGATGCCGGGTGAGATGGTGGGCGATATTGTACCAAAATAGTCCAAGTTTTAGCCTATTTTTGCAATAAATTCGCAATAAACAACTTATTTTCGTAATATGGGGTTCAATTGATAGATGGCCTGATTTAATGATATTCACAATCAGCTATCTGACCCCCATTGGGCAGTACTCTCGAACCAAAGTCATCACGTTTGTCATGATTTGCCCGCGAGACTAAATACAAATCATGGAAACGTTCAGTAAAAAAGAAAAAGAAAAGCTGAGGCAGAAAAAAAGAAAAGATAAGCAGGAGAAGAAGGATGACCGGAAGGCAAACGCCCAAAAAGGACAACCGCTTGAACTGATGCTGGCCTACGTGGACGAGAACGGTAACATCGTTTCTACCCCACCAGATCCCCGCAAAAAGAAGCAAATAAACGAAGAAGACATTCAGCTTGGCGCAGCCCGGCAACCCGATGGACCCGCCGAAGAGGTGATTCGTCAGGGCGTTGTCACGTTCTTCAATGCCTCAAAAGGCTATGGTTTCATTAAAGACTTACAATCGCAAGACAGCGTTTTTGTGCATATAAATGCCCTGACCGAGCCAATCAACGAGCAGGACAAAGTAACGTTCACCACTACGATGACTCCCAAGGGAGCCAACGCAGTTGACGTTAAAAAAGTCGTTTAAAGCATTTCATTGTTTCATTCCGTTAATCAAAATCATGAGCAAACCCGCATATACTTCCATTCCGCCAACGTCGGACAATGTGTACTGGCAACTCAAGTTTTCAGATGGTAAAACCAGTATCTACGTGCCACGTGACCGGGAACTAGACCGTCAGTTAAAGATCAAGTACCAGGCTGAATTAGCAGCCCGGAACCCGTCGATCCGGCGCAGGAAGGATAATCGGTAGCCAATGTTTCCAGGTATCTCTAACGGCCTGACCTTTCGGTCAGGCCGTACTTTTTTACCCCAGAATCTTCTCTAAACACTTCAGCGTTATCAAATACGTGGGTTTCACACCCAGTGTACCCAAACTCCCGGAGGCCAGCGTTGCCCCCGTCAGCAGGGGATTATCCGAGGCATAATAAGCGTACCGCACCTTCACATCAGCCGGGATGCTGTGCCGGATTCGTACGTGCGACTGAATCGCTTTCTGGTAATGCGCCCCTTCCATTTCCAGCCCCACGGCATTCCACGACGAGTTTTTAAAATAACTCAGAATCTCTTTGTTCTGTAGGGAGGTTCCCAACACGGTGATCATGGCTCCTTCGTAGGCATCAAGACCAGCTCCGGCAAAATCGGCCACCGAGAAATCGTTTTCCAGGGGGTAATTGTCGGCGGTGCCTTCAAAAATGTGGGATGTCGGAATCATCAGGTCGCCTTTGTCGCCGGTGAGGATGCCCGCTTTACCCATGATCGAGATGGAGGCCACTTGCAACGGATAGGTTTGCCCGGCGCGTTCGTAGGGTTTCAGCAGCTCATCGAGGGTCTCAAACGCCTGTTCGCCGAAGGCATAATCCATTACCAAAATCAGGGGTTGTTTCTCCCGCACGGTTTCAGCCTTGTGTTTAATTTCGGCGGGTAGTTTGTCGAGGTCGATTTTGGCGGTGTCGATAAGTTGCACCATCAGGTTGGTGCCGGCCACATCGGGCAATGTATGCAGGCCGTTGTCCAGCGCGTAATTCTGCACCTGTTGCCGCAGGGGTTTTTGCCCCGACTGACTCAGTTTCAGGGCCAGATCATACAGGTCGTCGTAGTCAACCGTGTTCCCTATGGCTATCTTCGCATACAGGCAGTTCATGACGCTGTGCGGATTAGCACTCACAATGTGGACGGGCCGCTCCTGCAAACCATTTTCCCAAATGTATTGCTTGATGCGCGTAGCCCAGCGTTCGCCGTAGAGGTGTTGCCCGATGCGTTCGCGGAGCATGGGCGTGAAGTTGATTTCGCGGTCGATGTTTTCGGCCCGCCGGAGCGCCGGACCGTATTCACCCATCGACACACTGCCGAGGCCATAGACCACCTGGAACAACCCGCTGTTGGTGGAGCCCGTTTCCTCAAAACGGGCGTAGGCATGTTGCGTTTCCTCAAACGTTCGGCCCAAAATCGAACTCAGGTAGGTTAGCGCCAGTTCGCGGTCTTCATCTTTCACGGTGCCGCCCGCCTTCACAATGGCCTCTAATTTCTGCCATTCGCGGGTTTTGCTACCCCGTTCCTGCATGGCATTGCGCCTGATTTTGTCGGCCTCCATAAACATGAAGGTCAGGTGAGTCAGGATGTCATAGATCTCGCTGCGGCCATTGGTCACTTCGATCACCATTTGTTCCGCGTCGATCCGGTAACAGTTACGACGGCGTTTGGCCGGTACTAGAACCGGGAAACGGGAGTTTTCAAAGCCTTCGCGGGAGGCCAGGGTTATCACCCGGCAGGCTTCGATTCCTTTCGGGAGCCGGTTCATCACATAAACAAGGCCATTGAGTTCAACCCGTTGGGCATCGCCAACGGAGCCATAAATTTCGGGGCGAAGGGTCAGCAACGCCTGCCGGATTTCTTCACCCGACACGCCCGATGGTTTGTAAAAACCCCGGTTGAACAGGTGGCGCATGGTGATATAGAGTCGTTCGATGGCAACGCGCGACTCCTGAGCACGGGTGAGTGGTGGAGAGGGTTCGAGATTCATACCGAATAGTTCTCAGAAAATGGGGGGATCGGTTCCGTTGTCTATTGAGTGATTGAGCAACCAGCCCTATCCCGGAAGCCCACTTAACCACTCAATCGCTTATTCACTCAATAGACAACCTCCCCCCAGGCTCGGTTTTTTGACCGACTCCACGCTTTTCGTCTTACTTTTGTTCAGCAACCGAGTTGCACCAACTGAGAACACTGTGACAAACCCCCAAACAGGCTCCCCACAGCGACTATCCGCTATCCTATTCGGGCTTTCGAGCCTGATACTATTTC
>JAJAYX010000331.1 GCA_026785985.1 Rudanella sp.
GGATACCAAGTTCGGCTTTGAGGGCGATGATTTCGTTGAGGGCCGAGACCAGAAAATGCCCGCTACCCACGGCGGGGTCAACCACGCGCAAACTGTTTACCACGGCGTTGGCTTCGGCCAAACCAACGCGGTCGAGGTGGTTGTAGAGGGCCGTAATGTCGGGGCAGTGCCAGCCGAACTGCTCGTTGAAACGGGTTAGCACGGCCCGCCGGATTAGGTCGCGCACCATGTACATGGTCACGAAGCCGGGCGTAAAAAACGAGCCGTCGCGGTAGCCGTTTAGTTTCTCAAAAATCAGCCCCAACACAGCCGCGTTGATGAGGGGTTTGTTATCGGGCTGAATGTCGGCGGGGCCTTCCGACGAGAAATCATAGGCATCCAGAAACGCCAGCAGGTATTGCAGGGCGGGGAGTTTTCCCGTTTGCCGCTTAGCCTGTGGAGTTTTCAGGGCCGTATGGTCAAACAGCGGCAGTTCGAGTCGATCTTTCAACGCCTTCACTTTCAGTACTTTGCGCTCCAGATCGGTCAACTCAAACAGCGAACTGTTCAAGTAGGGAATGTTGCCATAGCGGGTTACAATACCCGCCGGGCGGTTGGCTTCCGGCACGGCCAGGACTTCAAAAAACAACTCACTCAACTCGTCAAACTCCCGAATATGCCGGGGAGTCAGAAACTGTACTTCGCGCAGCGTTTGGGGGCTACTACCATGATAGCGCATCAGTTGGCCTTCGAGCAGTTTGAGAAACAGAACCCGGTTGAGCCAGGTAATGCACAATTCCAGCGCGACTCCAAAAAGTTGATCGTTTGTGTCGCGGCCATACAGCGAGCGATCCGGCAGGTCGGCGAGGGCATTATCTACCCGCAGCACGTTGATCGTGTTTTCGAGCAGTGAGCCTTCGAGTCGGTTGGTTTCGGGCAATCGCTCAATCAGTTTGAGTCCTTCGACGGTTGTCTCGTGCAGGCCCAAAATATGGAGCAGTTCATTATAAAAACTCCGGTTGAGGGTGTTAGCATCGTTGGCGAAGGGCAGTTTAAGCAGGTGTTCGGGCGAGAATAGTTTATAGACTGGAATCAGCCGCCGAAGATCATCGGAATCGCCGGAGCGTGCCAAAACCGCCATTTCGCGCAGATTGAGGCAGGTAATGGGCAGTTCATCGTCCATTTCACGCAGAAGCCGGGCCGTTTCGTTGTAGAAAAACGTGTTGTCCTTGTTCTGTTGTTTCTTGACCTGATAGAGTTTTTTGAGTTTGGCGTTATCGTAGAAAAAATGCCGAAAATCGTTTTCGTCAATAAAAAACCAGTTATAAACGTCGGTGATAATGAGGTGGCTCAGGGCGATATTCTGATGCCGTTCGCGCTCCTCAAAATAATACAGAATCAACTCATGGAGCGATTTGACGTTGTTTTTAAGCGTCGTCATCATCTCACCGGCAAACACTTTTTTGGCTTCGATCAGCACCCCCGGCAGGGCCGTACTCGTTGGCCCGGTATGAATCACCAAATCGACTCGTTCGCGGGTATTGATCTCGAAATGCCCCGAAGGCCCCCCCGGTCCGTAAAACGAATCGTTGAGGAATCCGGCCACGATGTTTTTCTGATGTTCTTCGGATTCGGTTTCGTCTAAGCGGTCAAAAAGCCGGGCCAATGCCTGCCGAAAAACGTCGAATCGTTCCTGCGAAATGGATTGCTTGGCGTATGCTTTGTTCAGAGCCTGAGCCGGCTTACGGAGTTGGAGCCTCATTCAGCAAAATTACCCCAGAATAAATTGGCGGCAAGCGGAAGGAATTATTGAGAAGGTTCTATTTTTACTGACCTAAACCAACCACCATGACTGAAAAAGAAATGCTTCTTGACCTCAAGTGGATCATAGAAAGTCAGCTTGAGCGTTTTGAAGAACAATTAATTCTGAGTGACCCGCGCGATGATCATGATGAGTTTAGCTTTTTAATAAAAAAGGCGACGCACCACAGGGACACTTTGGAGAAAATCAATCAGCGCCTGAAAGAACTTCAGAACGAAAACTAACTAAACGTATGGAAATCGTAAAAGACTATCTCAATCAATACGAACGCGCTACAACACGCGACGAGCGTAAAACTATTCTATCTGATTATCAGTCTTTTTTGAAAACACTAAATGAAGCTGATCGCGAACAGGCCCGTCAATTTATGCAAGCCCGATTACAACCACAAATCGACCAGACCATGAAATCACTGGACGCTTTAACGGAGCAGGCGGAGGCCATACTTAGCCAGCAGGCAGGGAAGAAAACCTATTCCCCCGAATACGTCAATCCAACATAATAGAACCCGCCGACGCTTGGCCCGGCCACGAAGGTGTAGTAGGGCCGATTGAGCAGATTGGTGGCCCCCAACTTGAGCGTTATGCTCCGCACCCGCCCGTTCACCTGGGCATCGACCGTGTGAATGGCCGGAACCCGCCCGGTTGCCAGCGACGATTGCCACACAAACGTACTTTGGTACTTGTAATTAACCGCAAATCCAACCGGCCCCGTCCGCGACAAACCCACATTAGCGATCCAGCGGGGGGTGTTGAAGGCTTCTTCCAGCCCGTCGCCCTGTTCGGTGCGGCTCAGTTGCGCCAGCGACGCATTACCCGACACCGCCCACAACGACCCTACAGAATACCGTATTCCGAGGCTGCTCCCGTAAGTATGCACCACGGATTTCGAGTTGGTCCAGAGCCGATAACGATCCTGTTTGGTATGATCGGCGAGGTAATAGGCCAGCGAATCGGGGTTGTTGCTACGAGGACTATTGGCCTCCACCTGCGCCATAAAGTTGCGGTATCGGGTGTAGTACACGTCCAGATCAATCAGCAGCCGCTTGTCGAACAACAATCCTTTGTAGCCCGTTTCGTAGCTATTCACCTGCTCCGGTTTAATATAGGTGTAGGTATTGGGTTTCAGCAAGCCCTTGTTTTTCTGGATGGCCTGCTCGGTGGTCAGCTTGTTGGTGTTCACATCGGTATTGATGGCTGCCTGGAAAGCGTCGATAGAGGTGCGGAAATACGACCGCTCAAAAATCCCCGCCGACAGCAACGGAAGCCCTCCCACCCGTTTCACCCCACCCGAATTAACGTTGGAAAAAGCCTCGAAAAGTGAGGGAAACCGATAGCCATTCTGATACGACACCCGAATGTGCTGCGTTTCGGTGGGCGAATAGACCATCGCCAGCCGGGGGTTCAGCCGGGCCGCGAAATACTTGTTTTTATCGGCTCTGACTGAGCCGGTCAGTTTCAGGCGGTCGTTCAGAAAGGTACGGGTAGCCTGCACAAAGCCACCCGTTTTAGAGTAGGTCAGATTATTGCCGGGTGCTTCGGGATTAATGAAATAGTTACCGTCGGGATAAACCACATACTGCCGGTATTCGGCACCAAACAGCAAATCAATACCCGTTTGCTGCCGGAATTTCTGCCACGCCCCCCGCGTTGGTTCAAACTGAACCTCCGCATGATACAACCACGATTGAACCCGCAACGCTGCTCCTACGTCCCAATTATTGATAGTTCGGAGCGTGTCCACCAGCGCATTGAAGCGGTCGGAACCGGGCGCGGGTCGGCTTTTGTCGGCGAACTGCCGGGCTTGTTGCAGGGCGGCTGGCAACGCAGTTCCGGCTTTGGTGCGGGCATTGAACTGGGTTGTAAAATCGGCAAACCACGCATTGTCCGACTTAAAGGAGCGGTCGATATTCTCGGCCATCGACCGGATGTTATACGAGTCGCCCGTGTTTTCGGCGGTTCGGTAGGCTCGAAACTGCACCGAGGGCGAGCTTACCGTCAGGCTGTGTTGCCCAAGCCGGTAGTTGTCTAACCGAAAGCGGTTGGTGCGCTGATATACATTGTCGAGCGTTGCCCCCTGATACGTGTAGCCGATGGTGGTGTTTGGCCTGATTCGGTACTGCACGGTCAGGTCGCCCCGCAGGTTGCGGAGTCGGTAGTCGGTGGTTTCGGTTTCGGTAAAACCCGTTCGGGCCACCACCACGTTGCTACCGTTGAGCCGCAATGTCCGGCGGTTGGGCGACTCATTGCCGTACGAATTGACGGGGTCCTGTGCCGGGTTTTCGGTTTTCAACAGGTCTAACGATTTGTTGGCATTGGGGTTTAAATCCAGATCGTTTTGCGCCATCCAATCGTAGCCGCGCTGGTAAACAAGATTCACCTTAAATGCCAGCCTCGATCCGAAAATGTGGGCATACCGAAAGCTGCTTTCACTAAAGAGTTTGGCCGTTGTTCCTATGCCGCCGATGTGATTAACGCCCGTTTTTTGGGTCACTGTCAGCCCCGGAGACTCAAATGGGTCTTTGGTAATCAGGTTCACCAACCCGTTCAGGGCGTTCATGCCGTAGAGAGCGGAGGCCGTTCCGGCAATAATTTCGACCCGTTTTATGTCCAGATCCGATGGAGACAGGGCATTGGCAATGGGCGCACCAATATGGGGAGCCTGGTTATCGCGGCCGTCCACCAACTGCACAAACCGGACGTTCGTAGTGTTGGCAAACCCACGGGTATTATAGACCTTGAACCCCAGACTTGGTGTGAGCAACTGAACGCCTTTCAGGTTTTCGATAGCATCGAAATACGAGGGCTGCGCCGATTTTCGGATTGTTCGCTCGTCTAAAATTTCCACGCTCACCGGCGACCGTAACACCCGCTCTGGCACTCGCGAGGCCGACACGACTACCTCAGTTAGTTGCCGCGCCCGCAGTGAACCGGGAGCAGGCAGCGAATCGGCAACAATCGGGGCCAGAAAAGGAAGTAAAACCGTAACGAAGAGCATGGAAAACGAAAGTTTACAGCAAGTTAGGACGACTTGGCAAATCGGGCAACAAAAAACCCCGGAACTGATTCCGGGGTCGGGTATTCGGATAGGATCTTGAATTGGTCAATTCAAAAACGTCAACGTCAACTCGTTCAATTGGCTGCGCACTGAGGCATCAACCTGTTGATCACCCAACTGAAGAATATAGCCACCAATAATTTGGGGGTTCACTTTTTCGGTCAAGTCCACCAATTGGCTGCCAGTTTTCCTGGCAACCATTTCTTTGAACTTAGCCCGCAGTTCATCGGTGAGGGGCGTGGTTGTGATCACGGTGGCCCGCTCGATGCCTTTCTGCTCGTCGTATAGGCGAATGTACTCAATGGCAATATCGTCGATGATCGACTCCCGGTTTTTGCGGGCAATAATGTCGATGAATGCGCTGGTCATCGGGTTGATACGACCTTTAAAAATGGCATTCAACACCGCGTCTTTTTTGCTACTCCGAACAATGGGGTTCTTCAGCATCAACACCAGCGGGCGACTGCCGTCGAGCGTGTTTTTGAAGAACAGCATGTCCTTATGAATCTCTTCGGTGAGACCTTTCTCTTTGGCCAAATCCAGCAATGATTTGGCATATCGGAATGCTACAGAGGCTACTGCCATATCGTTAGCAGTTAAAAGTTAGCAGTTAAAAGTTAAGAGTTGGCTGGCGCGTCATACTATTCCAGGCAATTAACTATTAACTATCAACCATTAACTCTTTAATTAAGTCGTGAGGTCGATACTAAATCCTGCACCAGTTTCTCCTGAGCCGATTTGTCGGCCAGTTCGCGACGAAGCACTTTCTCGGCTACTTCGATAGAAAGCATTACCA
>JAJAYX010000332.1 GCA_026785985.1 Rudanella sp.
GCTCTGACATTGGGCATCAAACACAAAAATAATTGAAAAAGCTGTCCCTCACACAAAATTTAAGATCGCCACTTCATAAACGTATTCCAGATGCTAAAAGCTGGCTCGAACTGACGATCCATGACCACCAATCAATACATTAACAACCGTTCACTCAATAACTCTTGGATTTATTTACTTTTATTTAGAAAATTTAGTCTCTTTTCTACAGCCTTGTGCGAAACAAATTCTACAATACACCTATCAGGCAGTAAATAGATACTTATTAAGGTAAGTGGCTATTGGGTATATACGCCGGATGAGGTGACACCAGGATTCGTCAACGACGATTTTACATCCGAATTTTTACCTCAAACCTCAATAGCTATGGTACGTTTACTACTTGCCTGTTTGTTGCTCTGCACTACAGCCTGGGCGCAACCTTTCCAAACGGTGCTGATGGCACCCAACACCGACAGCTACGAAGCGGCCCTGGCCTTGGCACCCGCTGGGGTTGCAGCTGGGCAAACCAACAGTTTCCCCCTCGCAGGTGCCGGGAGCCGCGTTCTGCTGACTCGATACAATGGCAACGGTTCCTTTTTGTGGAACCGGGTATATCCGAATCTGCCCGGTGTAACGTCCTCTTATCAGGCAATCGACATCAAGAAAGCGCCTGGTTCGCCGGGGGTAGCCCCTGGTTATTACGTCATCGGGAATGTCAGGAAACCCAACGGCCCGGCCATTAGCCCAACGGGTATTTTTGTGACCCGACTCAACAACGGGGGCGTGGTGATCTGGCACCGGGAGTTTATTCCAACACTCAACCAGCAAACCGCGCTTTCGGCGGTTTCATTAGAGGTGATGAACGACACGGGGCCGATTCTGGTGGCCAACGTAACCAACACAGCCACCAACACACAGTCGATTATGGCGGCCCGATTTACGCCCCTCGGGGCCACCATGTGGAGTCAACAATACCAGCATTTAGGCTGTCAGGGGCAAATCAGCAGCATTCGGGCGGCTGAATCGGCCAGGGATGTAACGGGCGCACAAGCCGCCGTGGTGCCGGTTTGCAACGGGCCGGCGATCAACTCGCCCCAAATGCCCGAAGCCATTGTGGTCACGGGCGATTTTCAACCCTGCGACCCTGCCTTTATCGCCAACTTCGGCACAAATCGGCGCACGTTCGCCCTCAAAATCAACGAGCGGGGGTTGGAAGTCTGGCGGTTTGCTTACCCCTCTTTGGCCGATCCAGCCAGCATCGATAGCGGCCATGATCTGGTGCAATTGCCTAACCGAAACTTTGTGGTGGCGGGCCGTATTCAACATGTTTTAGCCAACGGAAGCCCGCGAACGAGTATTTATGCCTTTGAAATCACCCCAGTTGGTGCCTTCGTTTGTGGGGCATACCACATGAACACGCAAGGGTACAATACGTTTGCGCGGGGCATCACGCTCTCCGAAAAACAGGGAAACGTGGTGATAACGGGGCCGCTCGATGATCTCGGTAAACGCCGGATCATGGTAACGGAACTCGGGCCAGTCTGCGCACAATACATCTGGAGTAATCTGTATCCGAATGCGTCTCCGGCAACCGTGGCCGAAGGAATCGACCGGCTGGTGGGACAGCCAAGCACGTATTTTGTAACGGCTAATTCGCTGATAAACAACAACCTCGATGCCTTTGCCATGCGAACCAATCTGGTTGGACAGGTGCCAAGCTGCCCCGTTGTCCCAATCAAGTTTGAGCGGTTTCCGGCGACCAAACCCGATAAGTTGCGCTATTGCCAGCAACCCTTCGGAGACTGGCTAAACGTGCCGGTGCAGTCGGTTCCGGTGCAGCCCGTACCCAAAATTTGCCTGAGTCCACCGGGGCCAATACCAGCCAATGCAGACGAACAATCGGCATTGGGCGAGGATATTCAGATCTCGTTATTTCCGAATCCCTCGGCGCAGTCGGTGCAGGTTGATTTCATGACCGAACATGGCGAGGGCATCATCGAAATTGCTGACTTGATGGGCAATCGACTAACCAGCAAGCCGTTTAATGCGGCCGATAAGCAGGTCACGATTGATATTCGTGGGTTGCGTTCGGGTATGTATACCGTCCGGGTTCAGCAAGCGAACGGCCTGTCGAAGTCTGCCCGCTTAATGAAGGAATTGTAAACGCCCAGTGGCCCATGCTCATAGAAGGTCTAATGAGCATGGGCCACTAACTAAAAGCTGTTGAGCAAGTTTGTTACTCCGCTTCCCCCTCCAGCATCACGGCTCCAACGGTCACGTTGCTATTATTCAATCCAATTTTTGGTACTGCTCCTCTAACTCCGTTAAAGCTGCATATTCATGAGTTAGATCGCCTAGCAGTGATTGCGCCAACTGGATTTGTTGGATCATTTGCCGGGAGAAATGGTCTAAATTCTCCTGAAGGCGATTGCGGGTTTGGGCTTTCAATCGATTTAATTCGTTTTTTGTCGCCATAAGATGATCTACAACTTCCTGCTTTAAGGCTCGATGTTTCTGATCGTAAAATTGCGCTGTTTGTTGGCGTGTCTTCTCATAGTTTGCTTTGTACTCTTTCTGTTTCGTTGCTGAGTCATTCATCAGCTTATCCAGTTCCCTTCTGATGGTCACTGTGTTTGTATCGTAGTCGTTCTTCAATCGAAGGAGATGCTGATTGATTGGTCGCTTTTGGTTAGTATATTTTTCTATTATTGAATCTTGCTGCCGTTGGCCTTGCCGGCGGGCAATCTGTTTTTGTCGCTCAGTATCAACCTTCTGAGTTGGCAGTTGGTCTGGAATTTTCACTTTTTGGGCAGTTGCTACCTTCTGTAATCTATTAAGTTCTAACTGGCACGCTTTTTCAACTTTATCTAGCCAAATTTTTAAGTAACCCGCTCGGTCGGGTCCAACC
>JAJAYX010000333.1 GCA_026785985.1 Rudanella sp.
AAACATCCTGACTAGTCAGGAAGGGTTTTACGACACCCGCACCAAGCAATTCACGTTTCGTCAGAATGTACGGCTGGTTGACCCCCAATATGTGCTGACCGCCGACAACCTGCTTTATAACTCGCTCATGAAGATTGCGGATTTCCAGGGGCCAACAAAAATTGTAAACAAAGATGGTATACTGTTGGCCACCCAGGGGCAATACAACACCGTGACACGGGTCTCGAATTTTCAGCAGCGGGCCACTGTTGAAACACCCAAATACACCATTACCGGCGATTCTCTTTTCTATGACAACGCCACCGATTTGGGGATTGCCAGAGGTAATGTAGTGATGGTGGCCAAGGAAGACAAAACCATCATTACGGGCAACCACACCCGTTACAACGGCAAATTGGGCATCTCGCGGGTAACGGGCAATGCCGTGGTGCGCAACGTGGTCAGCGACAAAGACACCTTGTTTATGCGGGCCGACACCCTGTTTTCGTATGATACGCCCCGCAGCGGCACTGCTCCTGTATCATCTACCGCGCCTGGCACATCCATGCCGGGCAAGAAGCCCGTTCGGAAACTGATTGGCAACAAAAACGTGGTGGTGTATAAATCGGATCTGCAAAGCCGCTGCGACTCGCTCGTGTATGACGTGGCCGACTCGACCATCTATTTCTTTAAAAAACCCATTGTCTGGAGCCAGCAATATCAGTTGGAAGCCGACTCGATGACGGCCAAAATGAAGCACAACCGCATTGACCGGATGTTCCTGAAAACGCGCTCGTTTGTGATTGCCCGCGATACCCTCCAAAACTTCAACCAGATAAAGGGTCGGCAGATTACGGCCTTATTCAAAACCCGCATCGACACGGTGCGGGCAGTGTCAAGTACTATGCCAAAGACTAATTCCGGGGTAAAAAATCCTCAACCCCGCCCCACATCAGCCCCGCCACTTTCCACAACGGTAGCGGTAGTCCGGCGCGAAAATACGGTACTTGACCGGGTTATTGTGGAAGGCAACGGGCAGAGCATTTATTTCGCAGTGGACGATAAAAACAAATTGGTGGGTATGAACCGGGTAGAAAGCAGCCGGATGAATATCGACTTTGAGGACTCGAAAGTGGGTCAAATTCGGTTTTACGGGCAACCAGATGCCCAGTTTGTGCCTCCACAGGAGATCTCAGGCCCCAAAAAAGAATTAGACGGGTTTCGGTGGCGCACGGAAGAGAAACCAACAAAGGATGCCGTTCTTAATTACAAACCGCTTGTTAAAAAAACAGAAAAAAATACGGCCTCGGCTAAACCATTACCCGTTAGCGCGGTTCTAAATGGCAAAAAGTAGCATGATTTTTGTTTCTTTAACAATTTTTCACACGCAAGCCCGTTGACTTTTGTCAGTTTTAATCATAGGTTTGCAACAATGCGGTTCTAAAACACGTATTCCCGATTTGACATACTATTTACATGAAGCAATATATACTGATTTTGGCGTGTCTCACGGGCCTTTCCCTGTCGGCTAGTGTTCCGCTCCAGGCCCAAGATGCCCGGACTCGGGCGGACGCGACCCGGAGCCGACTGGAGACCGGACGAAGCACGCCAAGTCTGACCCCCACTAACCGCAGCACCAGCTCGTCGTTTTCTACGACGCGAAAGCTGCCGTTTCTAACCCAGCCCACTTCGCCGGGTCTCGACCGGATGGTTTCGCTCAACAAAACCTCCGCCATCAACGCCTATTATCGGTCGTTGCTAATTGCTCCAACCACAGCGGCAGTTGTTGCCAAACCAACACCTCGACCGGCCCAGCCCGAAACAACGGCCGCATCCACCGCTGAAACACGCCCTTCTGTTGAAGAAAGTGCGCGAATAGAGCGATCGCAGGAAGACCGGCTGTTTGTCAATGACCGAATTGTGGTTTCGAACGTGTATCCGAACCCGGCCAGCGACTATGCCTAAATCGACTATCAGATGACGGCCCCGGTTGGCGAAGCCCGGATTATTGTTTCCGACATCCTGGGGTCGCCCGTTGCCGAATATATGTTGGAGTCGAACGAGCGTAAAGTTCGTATTGCCACCCGCGACTTTCCAACGGGAATGTACTTCTATCGGCTCTCGCTCGATGGCAAAAAAGTAGCCACCAAAAAATTGTTGGTGCAACATCGTTAAAGGACTAACACAGTAATAAAAAAGGGGCTTTGCCGATTGGCAAAGCCCCTTTTTGCGGCTAACCCCAACATTTGATCGTCCTGTATTTGGCATAGGAATTTATTACAATTGTCCAATTGTCTTTCGCATGGATGAACCTACCTACCCATTCACCTTGCCCCGCACTGAAGTCCGGTATCAGTTCCAAAGTGTGAGTAGCCAGAAAAGAACCCAAAAAGTTGTCCTGTTTACTGAAACAGAACGGCCGGAAGTGTACAATCTGGCCCTGTTAGACGTGTTGGAGACGGGCGTTTTAAGCGACATTACCGTAACCGATAATAAGGATATGAGAACTGTTCGGGCTACAACTATGCGGATTACGGCGAATTTCCTCGGCAGCAATCCGCACAAAATTGTTACGTTCACTGGTACTGATGACCGTCGAACCCGCCTGTACCGAATTTTGTTAAGTCGGGAGCTAGCCTTAATCCAGCAAGCATTTGTTGTTCTTGGCGAGGTAAATCATTACATAGAAATTTTTCAGCCTAATCGGCCTTATAGCCGTTTCTATACGTTAAAAAGATAAACCATGAATAAGCGTCCACTAACTCGTAAGCAGACGGAACGAGTGTATGACCCCGTTCAGAGGAAGGTCGATCAAGCCAATGCTGATTTACGTCATATCGACGTG
>JAJAYX010000334.1 GCA_026785985.1 Rudanella sp.
CCCCCCCGGCGGGCGGCCCCTCCAGCGGGGCCCCCCCACTAAGGGTTCCATCAAGGCGCGTACTTACCCAAACTGTAAGTCGATAGTCAGTAGTGGCTGTTTTCTGCTTTTCCGAAACAGCATAAAAGGCGTTGTTGAACAGATTCAGCAGCACCCGACCAATCTCCTGCGGCACCACCTCAACTAAGCCCAAATCGGGGGCAAAGTCGGTGATGAGTTCGCAATTGAAATTTTTATCTTTGGCCCTCAAGCCCTGATATGCCAGCCGTAAATACTCATCGGCTAAGGCGTTCAAGTCGGTGGGTTGTCTCTCGCCCGTGCTGCTGCGGGAGTGTTCGAGCATCCCTTTGACGATGGCCGAAGCCCGGCCACCGTGATGGGTAATTTTCTGGAGATTCTGTTTCAAATCGCCTAAAAGCTCGGTTTCCAGTTCGGTATCGCGGGTGGGCTTTTGCTGTTCTTCTTCCAGTTCTGTGACTAACTCGACACTCACTTCGGAGAAGTTATTGACGAAGTTGAGCGGGTTCTGAATTTCGTGGGCGATGCCTGCCGTAAGTTCGCCGAGGCTGGCCAGTTTTTCTTTTTGGATAAGCTGAGCTTGGGTAATTCGGAGTTCGGACAACGCATCTTCAGCTCGCTTTTTTTCCGTCTGAATCAGAATTAAATCGAGTCTGGCTTGTTCGGCCTGTGCTTCTGCTTTTTGCAAATCGAGGAAGCGGGTGTAGGTTTGGTCAAAAACGGTGGCGAAACGCTGAAAAACTTCATGCGACTCTGGCACTGGCTGGCTTGTTATAAAAATCAGGTTTCCGTGCGAAAAATTGGCTACATGATTAATCTGGAACGTTGGCAGAACATAACCAGCTTTTAGAAAGCCATGTAGAATTTCTCCAAAATCTGGAAGGTTACGCATATATGCATAATGGGCAGCCAGGGCGGTGTCGGCGACTGCTTCCCAGTAAAAACTCTCTCCTTTCTGGCGTGATTCTTTAAAATGAATAAAGGTTGGGTTTTGAGTGAGTGGAAACTTGAAAGGAGGTTGAAGTGACCCGTTCGTACTCATATAACCACTACAAAACTCATCGTCAGTTTCCCAAATATTATAACCACAGCTCCACGCAGGAATACCAAGCGTTTGCACTTGTTGAAATAATAGGTTAGCTGCTTCTTTCAGTTCTTCGCTATGCTGCATCGCCATTGTCCGGCTCCTCACTCGTTCCAAAGCCACCTCAATCTGCGCTTGCCGTGCTTGTTCTTCGGCTTTTTGGAGATCGAGGAAACGGGTGTAAGTTTGTTCAAATGCGGTTGCAAAGCGTTGCAGGATTTCGTTTTCCTTTACAGAAAATAATTTGCTTGCATACTTAGTAAGCAGTACGCCTGTATTTTTCTGGCACGCCAGTGAAAATGAAAAATAGTCAGCTTCTAAAATAAACTTCTTTCTGAAATCAGGAACGTGTTTAAAATCAGAACGCTCAAAAAGATTTCTCCAAAATTTATTTTTTTCTTCAAAAGTGAAGCTTTTTGTGTAAAGAGGTTGGCGATTTTCCGTTGCCTTAAAAAAATCTGCTACTTCGGGTTGGTCATTATAAGGCCATTGAAAAGCCTTGGAATAGGCATCTTCAGTGTTCGTTTTTGTCCACAATACAATATCTCTTGAGCATTCAGTAAATAGGATAATATTAGCGGAAGCAATGTTCAGTCCCAGTTCATTCAGGTTTTCAATCACTGTATACACCACCTCTTGTAGTTCGTCGCTGCTGTGCATGGCCAACGAGCGGGAACGCACTTTATCCAAAGCCGCTTCAATCTCCAAATCCCGGTTTTTATGCTCCAATTCGGCGGTTCTTTCCGCTACCTGCACTTCAAGAACTTCATTTTGTGTGGCCAGTATTTGCTGTTTTTCGGCAGCGAGGGTTTCGTTTTCTTCCAATTTTTTCTTCAATTCTTTGTTGATATAAGCAAAATCAAGCCCCAAATAGATAAAAGCCGATATGGGAATACAATAGATAAAAAGGAAATAATAGGCTATTCGTAAATTGGTTAATGCCAAAAGAAAAAGCTGATTATAGAATGTTCCCATTCTGAGAAACAAAACAAAAAAGAACAACGAAGCAATTGCACCACTGGCAATGATATAAGCATTTCTTTTCTTTTCGAGAATGGCAATGATGGCTATTCGGATAACATTTAAGTGAACAAAAATCTCCAACATGGGCCCACCAAATTGCCAGCCCCAGCCATACACAAGAGAATCGAGCAGCAAAGCAGGAATAATATAGCCCGCCACAAGCCAAAATACCAAATCTCTTTTTCGCTCAAATACGGCATAAATTGCCGCCATTAGCGAAAATTCCGCAAAAACATAAAATACAAAGACCAAATCACCTACATAAAATTTATTGGAAACATCATTTTCTAAAATATATAAATTGAGCTGAATAACATCGCCTACTAAAAAAAATAGTGCAAAAATGGCAAAATAAAGCCTTGATTTATTATTTCTATTTGACAGGAAAAAAATAAAATTTAGCATAAAAAGCATTACCCAAACACCCAATTGTATCATGGTAAAACGCTCGGTATAAGCCCGTAGATTGGTATAAATGTTGACTGCCTCCTCAGATTTCAAGAGTTGAATAGTCGCAACAGGATTTGACGTTTCAAAAATAGTAGTATAGTGAATGGCTGGTTTTAAGGCAAAACGAATAGCCAAAACTTGATGTTGTGCTCTACTTACAGGAAAAGAAACAGGTTTCCAAAGCGGATCGAAAGCCACTATCTTATTGGAATTTTGGCTGATTTTACCAAAACGTTGAATTAATTTACCATTGAGATAATACTCAGAAGCGATTGATTGCTGAATAATCAATGCCAACTGATTTTGTAAAACGGTAGAGTCAAATGTAAGATGCAACCGTAGCCACCCGATTTTTCCTGTTTTCGGCACTTGCGACAATTCAAAAATATCTAAAGAAGGATTGAGCGGCTTACAAGATTTATCATAAAACTCCGGCTTCGCGAAATCAGGATTGTCACCCGCGTGGAATGTCCAGCCTTTGTCGAGCAACACGCCCTGAGTGGGCAAGGAGTCGATGCGGAAAACGGATTGGGCCTGGCTGAGCGAAGCGGTCAGCACAAGAATGAAGAGGAGGGTGTAAAATCGGGTCATAACAAGCAAATGGCTAACGGATGGGTAAAGTAATAATAAATTCCGTTCCCTCGCCTTCTACACTATCTACCGTCAGCGTACCGCCATGCCCTTTCGTGACAATGTCGTAACTCAGCGAGAGGCCCAAACCCGTGCCTTCGCCAGTGGGTTTGGTGGTAAAAAAGGGTTGGAAAATCTTGGCCACCACCGCGTCAGGAATGCCCGTGCCATTGTCGCTGCTCTTTTCATGTGTTGCGTACACATGGGACTGGTGTCGGTTTTCCATACCCGTTTAGTCGCAGAAAATGGCCGGTAGGCAACTGCCGGCCGACAACTTTTTAGGGTGGTTATTTGCCGCGCCTAAACAACAGCCTGCAACCCGAAAGGGGCTTAAACGACGAAAGAGTAATGGCACCAGCCGATATGCCGAACCATTACTCTTTCACTATCCCGTTTGGATCCCATCCGTTGCGGCAACATCCGTTGCAGCACCCCCTCAATAATATTCGTCTTGATCATAAGTCCCACCGAAGCGGGAACCATATTCGTCGTCTTCATCGGTGGCAAGCCGTCCGGTGCCGGCTGCTTTAA
>JAJAYX010000335.1 GCA_026785985.1 Rudanella sp.
CCAAAGTACCTTGTACTCGGTGGTGATTGTGCTGGTTTGCCTGATCCTGTCTGTTTATTTCTTCCGCAAACGGGAGAATAGTTTCGTTGATGATATATAAGGGCTATGTCTGTTATTACGGTTGAAAACATAAGTAAGCATTACATCATTGACCACAAACGCGGCAAGGGTACTAACAGCCTGCGCGATGTGATCAGTGAGAATATGCGGAGTTTGTTCGGTAAGAAACGCCCCGACGATGAAGAAATAACCCATGAGGAATTCTGGGCCTTGCGCGACGTGAGTTTTACTGTTCAACAGGGCGAGCGGGTGGGCATTGTGGGCCACAACGGGGCGGGGAAATCGACCCTGCTCAAAATTCTGAGCAAGATCATCGAACCCACCACTGGCTCTGTGCGCATCAAAGGGCGGGTAGCCTCATTGCTCGAAGTGGGCACGGGTTTCCACCCCGAACTAACGGGCCGGGAGAATATCTTTCTGAACGGCTCGCTGCTGGGCATGTCGCGCAGCGAAATCAAAAAACAATTCGATGCTATTGTTGATTTTGCGGGGGTCGAAAAATTTTTAGATACGCCCGTAAAACGCTACTCTTCAGGCATGTATGTCCGACTTGGGTTTGCTATCTCGGCCCACCTTGATCCCGAAATTATGATCGTAGACGAGGTTTTGGCCGTTGGTGATGCTGAGTTCCAGAAGAAAAGCCTCGGCAAAATGCGCGATAATTCGGCGAGCGGCCGCACCATTTTGTTTGTGAGCCACAACCTGACTGCGGTGCAGGCTCTTTGCAACAAAACGCTGTATTTCGAGAAGGGCATGTTGCTGGAGCAGGGCGAAACGAATGCGGTGATTGCCACCTATTTGAGCAAAGTGTCGCGGACGCGCCTATCCCGTTCGTGGGACACCCCCGAATTGGCACCCGGCAACGATTTGGTTCGGATTAAACGGATGGAGTTGATTCCTGAATACCAGGATAACCTCACGCACATTGACGTGCGAACCCCTATGCGGGTTCGGTTCGAGTTCTGGAACATGATGGATCGGGCCAACCTGAACCTGAGTATGCACCTGAATTCACTCACGGGCGAGTGCATTTTCAACGTGGGGTCGGTGTCGCAGTCGTATGGCAAAGGCATTGTATCGGGCGAGTGCATTATTCCAGGCTACTTTCTAAACGATGGGTCTTATACACTCTCGATGATGATTGTGAAAGACACGGTTACGCCCCTGTTCAACCTGGAGGAAGGCGTAACGTTCGATGTGGAGGATTACCGCCAAGGCGTGGCCTGGTACGGCAAATGGCCGGGTTATGTGCGCCCTCAATTTCAGTTTCAGATGGATTCGCTCGTGGCGGAACCGATTAGTTAAAGCTATGCTATTCGTCACTAAGTCCTACCTACCCGATCCTGAAGAGTACCACCGGCAATTAGAACGAATCTGGAAAACCGGTATCCTGACCAACGATGGCCCGCTGGGTCGCGAATTGGAAGACGGATTGCGCGAGTTTCTTAAACTGAAGTTTATCAAGTTCACCACCAACGGGACAGTGGTGTTACAGATGGCTCTTAAAGCCCTGAAAATCACTGGCGAAGTAATTACCACGCCGTTTTCCTACGTGGCTACTACCAATGCCATTCTGTGGGAAAACTGCACCCCGATCTTCGCCGACATTAGCCCCGACGATTTTAACATCGACCCCGATAAAATTGAACCGTTGATTACCGAACGGACGCAGGCCATTATGGCTACCCACGTCTATGGCAATGCCTGTCAGGTGGAGCGGATTCAGGAAATCGCTGACCGGCACAACCTCAACGTTATTTACGACGCAGCCCACACCTTTGGAGCTACTTACCAGGGCCGGTCTATTTTAAGTTATGGCGACCTGAGTACCTGTAGTTTCCACGCGACTAAGGTGTTTCATACCATCGAAGGGGGCTGCATTGTGGCCCACGATGAGGCTATGAACCAAAAACTGCACAATTACCGCAGTTTCGGCCATCGCAACGACGATTACTACAGTATCGGCATCAACGCCAAAAACTCGGAGTTTCACGCGGCAATGGGTTTAGTGATGTTACCCAAAGTACCCGAACTGATTGCCAAACGCAAACAGGTGGCCGGCTGGTATGATGCCCGGCTGAATTTCGACCGGGTGAAACGGCCACCCCTCCGCGACGGCATGGTGTACAATTATGCCTACTACCCGGTGGTGTTCGACTCAGAAGAAGTTTTGTTGCGGGTGAAAGATGCGTTAATTGCCAACGAAATTGTGCCACGCCGGTATTTTTATCCCTCACTGAATAAGCTGGATTTTCTGCCCGAAGCCAGCAAACAAATCTGCCCCGTTTCAGAAGACTATGCCCTGCGGGTACTCTCGCTGCCGTTTCACCCCGAACTGCCCGAATTCGAGGTGGAGCGGGTTTGCCGGGTGATAAATGAGACTGTATGACACTGATTCATTTCGCACTGTTCATTGCTTTCCTGTATTGGATTGGCCGGTTGGCATCGGGCATTGCACGCCGGTCGCTGACAGAGTGGTTGCTGGTTTCCTTTCTCCTGGCTACAGGTAGTATAATTGGAACAGGTTGGATACTCTCGGCTCTGTATCAGACTGCCAACGCCACCGTTTGGGGCGTGTCGGTGTTCGGAACAGCCACGCTACTGGCCTTTGTGCTGCGCAAATTGCCCCGCGCCGAAACGTCGGACCGCGAAACGTCGGACCGCGAAACGTCAGACCGACCCAGAGACCCGCTTGCGGCTCGGTTTTCCATTCGCCAACTCCTTTCAGATCGCCAACGGGAGTTTAGTAGCTGGTTTTCAGCCCTGCAATCGTTTCCTAAGTTTCTATTTATCAGCTTGTTTGGTACGCTGTTGATTTTAGCTGTTACCAACCTGTTGCTGGTTCTGTTCACGGTTCCCAACGAATGGGACAGCATGACGGGCCACCTGAACCGGGTCATGCAGTACATTCAGCGGGGGACGATGCGACACTTTGGCGGCACCAACTGGAATATCGACACCTATCCCAAAAGTGTTTGCAACCTCCAGATCTACGGGTATTTGATGACGGGCCGTTTCGAGAATGGTTTCAAACTGATTCATTACCTGAGCTATTGGGTGGGGATCGTATCCGTATTTGGCATCGTGCAGCGGATTGCAGTCTTGCGGGGTCAGACCCCCTCGCTCTCGGCCAGTTTCTTTTGTGCCCTTGCTTACGGTCTCTTACCCGATTTCCTGGTACAGGCCATCACCACCGAAACCGACATTGTGCTGACGGCTTACTTGAGCGTTTTACTCTATATGCTGTTTGCGTACCGGGCAAGCGAAACCGCCGGGGGCAGTCGCGACGACATGAGTCGGGACAACCGATACCTGTGGCTGGCGGCAATGGCGTTTGGCCTGGCGTTTGGGCATAAAATCACCTTTGCCTTGCTGTTGCCTTCAGTGTTTGTCGTTATGATTTACACCGTGTTCTGGTCCGATTCTGTGAGCATTACGTTTGGGCGAACAGTGCGGCTGGGGGTTGCCATTATGGTGGCCGTTTGCCTGTGGACACTGCCAACGGGCTACCTGAAAAACATTGAGGTGTATGGTCACCCCATTGGCCCGCCCACTGCCCTCAAACACCAATCAGTGGAGCGGGCTGGCTCAAAAAAGAACCTGCTTATTCAGGGAAGCCGAAATGTGATCCGGTATGGCTACGACCATTTCAACCTCGATGGAATCCGTAACCTCGAAGTCGGTGGGAAGTTGAACACCCTCATGCGGAAACCCGCCGTTTTTCTGGAAGATAAACTGCACATGGGTTTAGACGAGGTCACCGATTTCTCGATTCAACCGTTTGCGTTCGACCGGCGGTTCATTTTCTACAATGCCAATCCGTATTGGGGCATGATCGGCTTCGGGCTGATTTTCCCACTGTTGGTGTTGGTTTTGTTGCGGTTCGTGCGGTCTACTCCGCACATTTTCCTGGGGCTTGCCTTCGGCTTGCATTTTGCCGCATTGTCGTTTTCAGCTCCGTATGACCCTTTTAAAGGTCGTTATTTCATTGAAACGGGTCTTTTCGGAATCACCTTTCTGTCGTTGCTGTTTCTGGATCCCAAACTTCGAGTCGATGTGCCGGGCGAATCCACGCCGGGCGAATCCACGCCGGGTCGGGCAATTTGGAAAGGCTATGTGGGTTTGGCCGTGGTGGTCGGCTGCGTATCGGCGGTGTTGTGTGTGTTTC
>JAJAYX010000336.1 GCA_026785985.1 Rudanella sp.
GCCCGTATCAGTGCGGTAACTGCCGATGCGTCGGACCGTTGGGACTAAGTCGTCCAGCAAAAACTGGTACATACTTTGCCGTACCTCGTGATTGGGATAATCCAGGATGTACGACCCCGGTTCAACATCGCGTGCCTTGATGGTGAGGTAACCGGTCTGGAACAGCAGCGAAACGAGTTCAATGTCTTCGATGTCGAACTTGTCGAATATGACGCTGTTGACGGGCGTGTTTTCAATGGCAAACTGACCGTGTTTTCTCATCTGCTCGATGAGAAAGTTGGGACTGCGCGTCGAAAACCAGTAATTCCGAAACTCGCGGTTATCGAAGAAACTGAGCGTAACGAAGGGATTATAAACGCGGGTGGTGCCGTCCCAGGAGAAGCCGTTGTACCAGAATTTCATTTTATCGAGCAGTTCCTCACGGCTAAGGGTTAAATCCTGCTCGGCAGCTTTGAGATAGTCCTCAAAATACGTTTCAATTTCGGTCTGGGTGTAGCCCGCCAGGGCCGCGTAGTTTTTATTAAGGCTAATGTCGTTGAGGTTGTTGAGGTGCAAAAAGAGCGACACTTTGGCGAACTTGGAAATGCCGGTGATGAAGACGAGCCGGAGTTGCTCATCGGCCGATTTGAGAATAGAATAAAACTCACGCAACACGCCCCGGTTGGTTTTGGCCGTGTCGAGGGCCGAGGTTTCCAAGTAGTCGATGATGGGTTTGTCGTATTCATCAATCAGCAACACCACCCGCCCGGCTTTGGCGTGGAGCTTTTCCAGAAGATCCTGAAACTGGCGTTTGAATGAATTGGAGGTTAGCACCAGGTCATATAGGGCCGCGCACCGGGCCAGTTCATAGGTCAGGGCCTCGGCCAGTGAATCGGTCTGATAATCGACCGCATCAAATGAAATATGAATCACAGGGCTGGTCTGGCTCCAGTCCCATTGGTCTTCGATCCACAACCCGGCAAACACGGCTTTGTTACCCTTGAACAACTCCTTCAGAGTAGAAACTAGCAACGACTTTCCGAACCGACGCGGACGGGCGAAAAAGTAATACTTCCCCGTGGTCACCAACTGATGCACGAGTTGGGTCTTATCAACATAAATGCCGTTGAAGGCCCGGAGTTCGATCAGGCTCTGGATACCGATGGGTAGGTTTTTTATGGGGTAAAGTACCGAAAATTTGGCGGGAAAACGACTCGCCCTGCCGGGATTTGTGTCTGCATAAGCCCCGCACTCAGCGACCGCACGTTTGGCCCTACCAACACACCAACAGGGTAAAAATGCGCCCTTGCCTCCCAATTTGCCTCATTTTGGTCAAAATGGGAGGTTTTTTTGACGAGTTTGGGATAGTCACCTCTGCCGAACTTTGCCTCGTAGTCTCACCCAGATAGTTGGAGTGTTCATTCATACTGGCAAAGACGGTACTAACATAGTGAATGTAGTGAGCGTGCGCGTAGGAGTACCGAGTAACCTGCCCTGAATTCGTGAATACGAAGCTAGGGGCAGGTATTTTATGGGATGAGTTGTCAAACACCCGCCGAAATCCGGTGGGTGTTTATTGCCCCTACCTCAGGAATCGATTGACCGAAAACACACTATTGTATGATAGTACCATTAGCCATTGAGACGAGTCCCGCAGCACTGCCAACAGGCCTAAAATTCCAGTTTACACCTCGACCTCTACCGGCACCGCCCGGTTGGGGTCATATTCGCCCTCCCACTTGGCCACTACAGCCGTGGCAACGGCATTACCCGCCACACTGGTAGCCGAGCGGCCCATATCGAGAAACGGGTCGATACCCAGAATCAGGGCCAGACCTTCGGGTGGCAGGTTGAACAGGGCCATTGTGCCGGCAATCACAACGAGTGAAGCGCGAGGCACACCGGCAATGCCTTTGGAGGTAATCATCAGTGTTAATAGCATCAGAATCTGCTGTTGCAGCGTTAGCGGAACACCATAAGCCTGGGCCAGAAAGCCGGTGGCAAAGGTCATGTACATCATCGACCCGTCGAGGTTGAACGAATAGCCGAGGGGCAACACAAAGCCAATGATTTTCGGCGAAATCCCGAAGTTTTCCAGTGCTTTAATCTGTTGAGGCAGCGAGGCTTCCGAACTCGCCGTACTGAATGACAGCAACAGCGGGGCTTTGATCTGCGCCATGAGTTTGAAGAAGGGAATCCGCATCACGCTGCAAATGGCGAACAGCACCACAAAAATGAAGAACAATAAGCCCCCGAAAAAGCAGACCAGTAAGTAGGCATACGAGACAAGAATGCCCAAACCCTTGGAAGCCACAACAGCGGTCATGGCTCCCAAAACGGCAAACGGAGCCATCTGCATCACGTAACCCACCATTTTAAATACCAATTCACTCAACGCATCGAGCGCTTTCATAATGCCTTTGCCTTTCTCGCCGATGGCACCGAGGGCCACCCCGAAAAACAGGGCAAACACAACAATTTGCAGAATCTCATTCTCGGCCAACGCCCGGAACGCACTATCAGGGAAGATGTGCAGAATAAAATCTTCGAGACTGGCTAACTTCTTGCCTTCAATACCAGTCGCTGTACCCGCCGTGGGTCGCGGCCAACTCTGAATTTCGCCGGGCCGGGTTACGTTCACCACCACCAACCCAATAATGAGCGATAGGATGGTGGCGAAATAAAAATAACCAAGCGTTTTGATGCCAATGCGGCCAACTACCTTAAAATCGCCGAGTTTGGCAATGCCCACCACGAGTGTGGAGAACACCAGCGGCCCGATAATCATTTTGATGAGTTTGAGGAAAATCCGGCTCAGGAGTTGAAACTTGTCGGAGACGGCTTTGGCGGTTTCAGCATCGGTAGAGCTGTACAGATATTGACCGATAACAACGCCCAACGCAAATCCGATGACGATTTTAGTGGTAATGTTTAGTTTCATCCAGTTTGTTAGTAGAAAGGAGAGTTTCACAAAAATAGCGGAATTTCTGAGGGATTTGTAGCACTGCCCTGTGAGCGGTGAGCCGAAGGCTTAAGATTCACTGGCGTTTATTAGCCTTCGGTTTACCGCCCACAGGGCGGTGCTACTTGAAAACCCTCCGGTAAATTGGCTTGCGGTAGGCAAACTGAAGCCACATGAGCGGGTAAAACAGGTAATCGGTTAGTAGGGTGGGGGTGCTGAAGGTGATGTCGTCGATTACCAGTGTACCCCCCGTTTGAGCATCGCGTACCAGTCGGTGGCGGTGCTGCCAATAGCGTAGAAAGAATGGCAGTTTCGTACCCTGGTCGACAAAGAAAATCTCGTTCCCGGTAGTCTGCTGATCCACAATGTCGCTGATCCAGTCTTGCTTAAAAACGATAAAATTGAGCCGCAGATGCACCACGTCGCCTTTCAGGCAGCCATCGAACCGAACCACCTCGACGGGCGGAAACGGCGGGGCAAGCTGATCGAATAATTGCCGGTCGAAGCCCGCCCAAACCTGGGGAAGGGGTTGGCGGACGGGAGTTTGTAGAAGCAGATGCATGTTTCTGGTTGCACGTTTAAGATGCAATGTAGGGAAACCTGCCCTGCCAACGCCCTGGAACTGGTGTTGACTAACTAGATTTGAAAGGGTTCGGGTTGCTGATCCAGCAAAAACTGCTGATACTCAGTAGGGGAGTAGCCCGTAACTTTCCTAAAATAGGCGTTCAGCGTAGTTTTCGACTGGAAGCCAACTCCGAAGGCCATTTCCAGAATTCGTCCGCCGGGCTTTTGCTTCATCAGGCGTTGCATGTCGGCAACCCGGTATTCGTTGATGTAGGCATAAAAGTTGCGTTCCGCTTTCTGGGTTAGTATCTGAGAAACGCGCTGCCGCGATAATTTCAGCCGCCCGGCCAGATCGTCGAGCGACAGGTCGGGATTGAGATACGGTTTTTCGGCCCGCATGAACGTTTCCAACGCCTGCCATCCTTCGGTTAGTTGCCCCACCGACAGCCCTGATTTTCCGTAGGCTATTGGCTCCTTTTCCGGTTCAACGGTGGGAGCGGTGGGGTTGAAGAGGGGTGTGGGTTCGGGGGGGGGCGGGGCGAAGAAAAACCACCGGTACACAAACGAAAGCAGCCCCATAAGCAGGATGACCGGGATTGTACCCATCAGAGAACCCAACGGACTACGACCCCACAACAGCCCCAATAGGTAGACTTCGATGCCCAGATGCAGCAGTGACAACAGCAGCAGCGCGTTGATGTAGGGATAGTGTCGGCTCTCATTACCCCGCAGCGGGAGCAGGTAAAGCACAACGAGAGTCTGTAAAAAAGCAACGGTAGTAACGAAAAAGACCATAATGAAGCAGTGAACTTTTAGCAAAAGTAGCCCCTTTAACTGGCTTCATTTGAGGTCACTCGATTAAGAAATTATGAAACAAAAAAGCAGGGCAAACGGCTGTAGCTACAGGTAGATAACCGTCTTCCTGCAAGGCGACCCCGCACCAATTCGGGTATATGACGGGAATATGACCACGATGCTGCTTGGCTTAACAATTAATTGAACGTTGATAACTAACTGTAAAATAAATAGTTGCAAAAGATGAGTGGCTCGTGCCGTTCGGCGCGAACCCGACCGTTCGGCCCGAACGATTCGGGGGGAGTAGAGAGGTAGGTTTGACAGAACTAACCAAAATCGATCCGTAATGAATTTAAAACATTTACGTTCCCAGAGTTGCTGGTATATGCTCCGTTTCCTTCGACCGGTTCCCGGGCTTCTGATTATACTACTATCACTGCCCGTTTCGGTTTCCTTTGGGCAGGCATCGCCCACAATCGCAACCCTGCGAGGCACCGTTACCGACGACCAGGATCAGCCCCTGCCGGGTGTCAATGTGGTGGTGAAAGGCACCGGAACGCCGGCCGCAACAACCGGAACACTGACCGATGCGAAAGGGCAATTCAGTCTGATACCCGCCAAACCACTCAGCCCGAAAGACGCGCTGGTGTTTAGCTTCATTGGCTTCACTAACACCGAAGCCGCCATCGGGAGTCAGCGCACGTTTACCATTCAACTGAAGCCCACCAACCAAACACTCAGTGAGGTAGTAGTGACGGCTCTCGGTATCCGGCGCGAAGAGAAGACACTCGGCTACGCGGCCACCACCATTAGTGAGAATGTGGTGAAGGATGCCAAATCGAACAACTGGGTCAATACCCTCAGCGGCAAGGTGGCAGGCCTGAACATTCAGGGGGCCGGTGCCGGACCGATGGGGTCGTCGCGCATTACGCTCCGGGGCGAGTCGTCGCTGAACCTCGACAATAACCAGGCACTGATTGTGGTCGACGGGGTGCCGGTCAGCAACCGCATCACCGGCACGGGCCATAATTCGCACCTCTCTGCCGATAGCCCGGTCGATTACGGCTCCAGCGTGTCGGACATCAACCCCGACGACATCGAGAAAATAACCGTGCTGAAAGGCCCCGGTGCCACTGCGCTTTACGGAAGCCGGGCAGCCGGCGGTGCCCTCATCATCACCACCAAATCGGGAGTCCGCAAAGACCGGGGCATCGGCGTAACAATCAACTCCAACATTAGCATTGAGCAGGTGAAC
>JAJAYX010000337.1 GCA_026785985.1 Rudanella sp.
CTGCCCCCCACCGACCCAGACTATTACACCACCAATGCCTTCACCGATTATGCCATCCGGTTTGTGAAGGAGCAAACCGATACCCGGCCTTTTTTCCTGTATTTGGCTTACAACGCCCCGCATTGGCCACTTCATGCCAAACCAACCGATATTGAGCCATTCAAAGACCGCTACAAAGTGGGTTGGGACGTAATCCGGCAGGAACGGCTGGCCCGGCAGAAACAAATGGGCCTGATCGCCAGGGGCGTTGGCATATCAGCACGAGACAAGCGAGTGAGGGCATGGAGTGCTTTGTCGCCCGGTGAAAAAGACAGCACGGCCTACCGGATGGCGGTGTATGCGGCCCAGATTTCGTCGCTCGACCAAAACGTGGGTAAACTGGTGGCCACGCTCAAAGAGCAAGGACAGTTCGACAACACGCTGATTTTGTTCTTATCTGACAATGGGGCCTGTGCCGAAACCTACGATGAGTTGGGCAGCCGCCCGATGGCTCTCATCAACGACCCCAGTTTCGGCGGCCCGGTATCGTATGGAATCGGTTGGGCCAATGCCTCGAACACCCCGTTTTTTGAGTATAAAGTGAAGCCCTACGAGGGTGGCATCCGGGCACCACTGATTGCTCATTTTCCCAACGGTATTCGTACTCAACGGGGGCGCATCAGCACCGTCCAAGGCCACATCACCGACCTGATGCCCACTATTCTGGCCGCAACCGGTGCTAAATACCCAACGACGTTTCACGATGGTCAGGCCATTTTTTCGCTGGAAGGCCAAAGCCTGATGCCCGCCCTGCAAACCGGAAAACTACCCGACCGGGGCTATATGTATTGGGAACATCAATGGTACGGAGCCGTTCGCAAAGGCGACTGGAAAGCCGTGTATGACCTGAACAAAGAAACCTGGGAGTTGTATAACGTAGTTACCGACCAGATTGAGGCTAAAAACGAAGCCGCAAACCAGCCCGCGCTTTTAGCTGATTTGCGGGAACACTGGCAACTATGGGCGAGCTCACACGCGGTTTTACCAAAGAAAAAATAATCTGTCGCTCCTCCTACTTCCCCGATCTTCCCGCCTTGTCATCCGTCGGTTTTTCGGTGAGCGAATAGGTTAATTTGTTGACGTAGAACACCTCGCGTGGGTTGAAACCCTGACGCGGGTCGTCCACGATTTTCTGGAAACCGCAGGCCAGAAAATAATGCCCATACCAGGCTAACAGGTTTTCGTTTTCGCTGTCGGTGATTTTCTGTTTGTCGTTGGTGCCAACCTTGAGCGAGAAGGTTTCCGTTTCGCGAACCGTCCGGTTTTTCTGGATCACTTCCGTCTTTATTTCGCCTTTATGGGGATAGGCCATCACCAGTTTGTCATCCTGCTGCGACACCTGCACCATCTCGGTGAGTTCGGCACTGTCTAAATCCTGAATTGGCAAACAATTATCCCACAGCAAATTACCCTGTCGGTCGAAACCGCAAACAATGGCGTGGGTGTAGCGAAACGTATCGAAATATCGGTCTACGGCGGCAGGCCCAACGCGGGGCAAATTCACGGCGTTGGGCATGGCTGTTCCTCGATATTGGGGGTAATACACCTCGGCTACCAGCAGCAGTCCCTCCTCCGTCAGAATGGGGTCGTGAACAAGCAACCGATACCGAAATTTAGTGTCGCGGTTTTCCTGTTTAAGCTTGTCTAATTTGGCCTGCATTTTTTGTTGCTGCTTCGGTTTCAGGTACTTAAAAAAGTTTTGGAGGGCCGAAAACTCAACATACTGAATCCGGTCGGCATCGGCGGGGCCGGTTTCGCCGTGGGCAATGCGTGTCACATAAATCCCCTGCGAGTAGGGGGTGCAATCGGTCGAATAATTGCCGATCAGCATCAACTCATCGTCGTTCACAGTCAGCAGTTTACCGGAAATCAGGTTGTGATCTTCGCCCCCAAAGTCGAGTGTTCGGAGGGGTTTGGCATCGTAGCTGTACGACCGCACCGAAAATTGGCAACCACGCTTCTGGGTATGCACCAGCACATGCACCTCGCGCCGGGCAGGGTCCACCTCAATACTGCTGATTTCGATGTGGTTGGCATACAAACCCGGCAGCACTTTGGTGGTATGGTCGAAAAACGAGAACGCCATCATCACCGGGCGCGTGTTATGCGTTCCACCAATATAGGCCTGATTGTCAACTACTTTAAAGTGTTGCATGAGCATTCCATCGAGCAAATCGTCCGTGAATGTTTAGGTAAGTCCGTCCAGCTAGCTGACGCGCAGAATTTGAATGTGATCGGTGTTGTCTTCCTGAAAAAGCCAGTACAGAAAGTCGTTGTTGTGATAAGAGAGCCGGGGTTCAAACCGACCATCGCTCTTAAATTGAGCCGTCCAGCGCTCTTTTAAATCAGTATTGTAGGCCTGAAATCGAAATTCGGCGGGGTCGTTGGCATAAAAACCGCCCTTGCGGATCGTCACGAGCACCCCGCGTTCATTGAGCGTTGTTATATCGAACGACTCGTTGCTTCCCGTCTCAAGTGCCAGTTCAAGGCGACTGGCTCGCTCCATCTGAGCCTGTGCAGGTAGGTGGGCCACCATCAGCAGCCAGCTCATCAGGAAAAGGAATCGTGCAAACATGATTTTGTGATCGTGGTGAAGTAGAGTAAAGATAGTCGATGTGCTGGTAATTCCGGTGGTTCATAACCTTTCTCTGGCGATGAACTACTCCTGGCCGTGATTGCAGGGTCGTGTGGGGC
>JAJAYX010000338.1 GCA_026785985.1 Rudanella sp.
CAGGGCGATTGCATCCTTTGTTTGGAGTATTTGTTTCAAGGCTTGCTCATTCGCAGGAATGCTCATATAATCAATCTTGCCAAACCTGTAAACTTGCCCATCAGTCGGATTATTAGCCTTTTGCAGAATCATTTCGATGGCGTTTATCATGCCGAAGGGGCTTCACGCTTGCCTGTACTTGCATTATATGCCATTTATCAATGCCTGATTAGTGAGAATAGGCGGTACGAAAACAAAATATTGTTATCCATTGAAAGCCATACATCAGCCGACCGGCGTAGTGGCCGTATTGGCGATATTGACATCACCGATGCAACGAATAAGCCGTTTGAAGCCGTTGAAGTAAAGCATGGTATCTCAATTACGGCGCAGTTAATTGAGGATGCCTACGAAAAGTTTTCGACCACACAAGTGCAACTATATTATCTGCTTTCGACAGCATATATTGCCGATAAAGACCGAAAAGCGGTCAATCAAGCCATAGAACGAATTAAAAATATACACGGCTGCCACGTGATTGCCAACGGGTTAGTGGCTACACTGACCTATTATATGCGCTTACTGACAGACCCATCCCAATTCATTGAGAAATATGTCAATCTTGTTGAAGTGGATGGCGCTTTGAAATTTGAGCATAAAAAACGGTGGAATGAGTTGGTAGCCAGCTTATAAAAGCCCCAACAACCCCCGCCGTTCGAGCAAGCCCTGCAAACTGAATTGGCAATTGGGCGCAAATTCAATCACAGAGTCCCAGGTGGTCACGCGCCAGTCTTGACCGGCCTGAGCGATCATAATTTTCCGGGTGCCTTCGGTAGTGATCCAAATCACCGTGCCAACCCCAAAGTCGAGCATGGTTTGAGTCTTGTGGAAAATGTAATCTTCTTCCTTCTGGTAATTCGACAGGTCAATCTCCAGTTTTACATCGACTTCAATGACTATATGGGGGGCAATAGCAAAGTATTTTCTGTCAACTTTTCCAATGTCAGCCAATCTGAAGATAGCAATGTCGTTGGCCACGTTAGCATTGTGTGCGATATGTAAGCCCGGTTCGCTTACAAAAGCTAAATAGTCATCTGTCAGATACTTACCGATTTCTAAATGTAAAACGGATATGACAAGCGATTGTAATGAACTACTTCCCATAATTTCTTTTCGTGTTTTCTCCCCGTTTAGAACGGCCAGAGTGCCTTTGCGGTACAGAATCTGACCGTCCAGTTCCTCGTGCCGAAATGCGACTGGAATATCAAGTGTTGCCGTTGCCATGTGCCAGTTTTTTTTGTTTTAAAGATACGTTGAATCGCTTAAAACCCGTTACTCCATCGTCAACACCACCCCCCGGTTGCCTTTCAAATTAGTACCTGGCTCCAACGATTGGGCCGAAACACGCCCGCGACTGGCCCCCTGAACGGCAACCCGAAGGCCGCGATTTTCGAGCAGGGGCAGAGCATCACGCAGGGGCAGACCCCGCACATCGGGCACTTTGCCGGCACGGGTAGGCAACGTTTGCCAGTGGCCATCGGCGGTGGTACGAACCCAGCCTTCAACGGATGGCTCTTTGCCTAACCCCAACTCCTGACTAATCAGGTGCAGGTCTTCGGCATAACCCGCTTTGGGCAGCGGGGCATCCTGTTTTTTGCCCTGCCGCAGGGCTGGGTGCATTCGGATGTCGTAGGCATGAATCCGGTCGGCCACGGCTCGGAACACGGGAGCTGCTACCTTGCCCCCATAGAGCGAGTCATTGCTGTTGAAACGGGGGTTGTCGATGGCGGCCAAAATTGTGTATTTGGGTTTGTTCGCCGGGAAATACCCAATAAACGACGAATAGTAACTCCCCTCGCGGTGTTTCCCGTCAATCACTTTCTGGGCGGTACCGGTTTTGCCCGCAATACGGTAATGATCCGAGTAAATAGACCGGGCGGTGCCGTGTTCCACCACACCTTCGAGCATCTTTTTGGCGATTCGGATGGTCGCTTTCGAGGCAATTGGTTCGGGGGCTACATAGGGTTCAAAGGTCTCGACCACCTCACCTGCCAGCCGAATTTGCTTCACAATCATGGGCCTAACCCAACGCCCGTCGTTAGCAACGGCATTGTAAAACGTCAACATTTGCAGGGGGGTTAGCTGCATTTCGTACCCATACGACATATAGGTAATCGATGTTTTGCTCCACTCTTTTGCATCTGGATTACGAACAACAGGTTTTGCTTCACCCAGCATTTGGATACCGGTGCGTTCGGTGAGGTGGAACCGGCGTAGGTATTGACAATACAGATCCTGCCGGGGGTAGAAATAATCTTTCATCAGCAAATGCACCCCAATATTCGACGATTTCTCAAAAACCTGCTGGGCCGTGATCGTGCCGTGTCCATTGCGTTTGGTGTCTTCAATTATCATATTCCGATAGCGCATTCTTGGGCCACCCACATGGACCACCTTTCCCGGCCAAACGGCCTTTTCTTCCAACAGGGCCATCATACTGGCTAATTTGAATGTTGATCCGGGGGCTGCTGCACTCGCCAGCGCGTAGTTGAGTTCCTCCGCATACCGGCCACTACCATCGGGTTGAGTCTTGCGGGTGAGGTTGGCAATCGCCCGGATTTCGCCCGTTTGCACTTCCATTACGATCACCGTGCCGTTGTCGGCCTGAAACTTTTCCATGTATTGCCGGAGCGAGGATTCGGCCATGTCCTGAAAGTTTACGTCGATGGTTGTGTAGAGATCCATGCCGGGTTCGGGGCGCATATCCGACCCACTGTCAACGGGCTTTTTCACCCCGTTGCTCAGCACTTCAATAAGGCCAACGGTATTTTTACCAGCCAGACTTTTCTGAAAACTCGCTTCGAGACCCCGCTCACCCTTGTCGGTTTTTTGATCGAGGCTGCCAAGGGTTCGTCTGGCCATTTGGCCAAAGGGGTTGTAGCGTTCGTAGTGTGCCCGGAAAACACCTCCCTTCGGTAAAACTTTGGCCGACCGCCGAAAAAACGGCCATCTACGCATGTATTGCCGTTCGTCATAGTTAACACGCCTGGCATAAAGGGGCAAAAACTGCCGCCCATGTTCACGGGCATCGCGGGCCATATCAGCATATTCACCGGCTGTGTGATCCTCGAAAACCTGCGACAGGAGCCTTCCCAGCGAATCTACTTTTTGCTCAAAATACGCTGAATCCGCAATGGTCGGGTCGAGGCCCACTTCATACTTCGGGATCGAGGTGGCCATCAGGCTGTTGTCCACGGCGTAAATGTTGCCGCGCATGGCCCGCAGGGTATCCCGCCGGATTTTTACGCCTTCTAATCGCTCGATCCAGTGCAGTGCTTTTCCGTCGGTTTTGTCTTTGTAGGTCTGGAAAAACTGCACATAAACCAACCGACTCACAATGAGCAGGGCCACCATCAGCAGGCCGAGGTAAAGGTGGGTAGCGCGTTCCAGAAAGTCTTGTTTAATCGTCATCGGGTTAGAGGGATATGGCTAATAATCTTTTGGGACAACCAGTTTCCTCGGTGGTGTTTGGCTATCGGTCAGGCCCAGCGGGGCCATGCGTTTGATCAATTCCGATTGTTTGCCGCCTTTCATGAAATTGGCTTGCAGCGTAGTGTATTGTGCCCGAAGTTCGTCAATGTCCGTTTTTGTGCGTTGTGTTCGGCGCACGAGACGCTCGGCGTTGTGGGTCAGGCCAATGTAAAGAATGAGCAGGAACGTGACCCACAAAATCCGGTCGATATTACGAATGGGCCAGGCGTTATTTTCACCAAACAGCCGATCAAGGCCAATGACTTCATTGACCCAGACAATCAGGCGACTTTTGCGCTTCTGTCGGGCCACCGTTTTCTGGGTGCGGAACGTGTTCTTTGCCATGATTACTGTTTCTCTGCCACTCTCAACTTTGCGCTGCGTGCTCGTGGGTTGCGGCTCACTTCCTCGTCGGAGGCTTCGATGGGCTTGCGGTTTACGGCCTGAAGGGGCTTTAACTCGTTGCCATACAGGTCTTTATCAACTTCTCCGTGAAACTTGCCTTTGTTGATGTAGTTCTTCACAAGCCTGTCTTCGAGCGAGTGGTAACTCATCACTACCAAACGCCCGCCCGGTTTCAGGAGGTCGGGTGTTTGTTCCAGAAACTCCTCCAATACCTTCAACTCCTCGTTCACCTCAATTCGTATGGCCTGAAAAACCTGGGCAAAAAATTTATTTTCCTTACCCCGTGGCGCATACCGATGCAGAGCCGTTTTCAGGTCGTTTATAGTTCGTAGCTGGCGATTGGCACGGGCCGAGACAATGGCCGTGGCTACGGTTCGGGCATTGGTTATTTCGCCGTACATTCCCAAAATCCGGTGCAATTCCTGTTCGGTGCCGCTGTTCAGCACCTGTTTTGCCGAAATAGCGGCCTGTTGATCCATCCGCATGTCGAGGTCGGCATCGAAACGGGTGGCAAAACCGCGTTCGGGAGTGTCGATCTGGTGCGACGAAATGCCCAGATCGGCCAGAATCCCGTCCACCTGTTTCACACCATAAAGCCGCAAAAAGCGTTTCAGGTTGCGGAAATTGGCCGGAATAAATGTCAGGCGGGGGTCGGTGACGGCTTCGGCATTGGCGCGGGCATCGGCATCCTGGTCAAAGGCAAGCAGTTTCCCGCCTTCGAGCCGTTCCAGAATGGCGCGACTATGACCACCCCCCCCAAAAGTCACGTCCACATAGGTGCCACCGGGTTTGATGTCGAGCGCGTCGAGACATTCGGTCAATAAAACGGGATCGTGGTAGGTTGTTGTCATCCAAAATAGGGCGGAACCAAAACAAAACGGTCAGCCGTTACAAATTTAGCAAAATGGCTCCATAACTTGCGGGACTATGCTGCGTTTCCTATCCCTAAAACCAGCTTATGAAGCGCATTTACAAGTTTAGCGAGGTACTAATGCCAAAAGCATGGAGACATACATCGTTGTTATTCAGCAAGCTGAATCAAATTTTGGAGTCTATTCGCCAGATGTGTTGGGTTGCGTGGCAACTGGTGTAACCGTTGAAGAAACTGTTGTTAACATGAAGGAAGCACTTCATTTTCACTTAGAAAGTATGCTCGAAGATGGGGAGGGTATGCCTGTTCGTAAGGGCTTGTCGTATTACTTGAATGAGGAGGAGCCGATTGCCGAACCGGGTGACTTTATACTGTTAATGGCTGTTGAACTACCCCATCAACAGCCTGCCTGACAACGAACTGAATTGACTGCTTTTCCCGCTATGAACAAACTACTTTCCCTCCTTTTTACGGCCAGCATCATGGCTGCCTGTACGAACCAATCCGACAAACCGCTTATAACCGGCATCTGGCGGGCCACCGTCCTGACCGCTGGGGGCGAACTGCCGTTTGGTCTTGATATTCAGCCCACGGCCAACAAGAAATCGTTCACCGTTCATGCCATTAACGGAAAAGAACGCTTGCCGATGGATGCCGCTACCTTTCAGAACGACACCCTTCGAATTCCGATGTCGTTGTTCGATTCGGAGATTATGGCTTATGTAAGTGGCAATACTATGCAGGGTATTTGGCGCAGGCAACGGCTTGGTAATCAATATCAAAGCATTCCCTTTGAAGCACAACACGGGTTGAACTATCGTTTTACACCCGACGGCCGGCAAGCCTCGGTGAACCTGACGGGTAAATGGAATACCCTGTTTCGCACGCCCGATGGCAAAGATACCACGTTGGCGGTGGGCGTTTTCGATCAACAGGGCAGCACCATTACCGGCACCTTTCTGACCCCCACGGGCGACTATCGCTATTTGGCAGGCAACGTGGTGGGCGACAGTCTATTTTTGTCGTGCTTCGATGGCTCACACCTGTTTCTGTTCAAAGCTAAAGCCGAACGCGGTTCAAACCGTACCCTGACCGGCACATTTAACTCCGGCCCAACTTACGTGGAGAACTGGACTGCCCGTTTCGACCCTAAAGCTACCCTGCCCGATGCGGCCAAATTGACCTATATCAAGCCCGGCCAAAAGCTGGCTTTCTCGTTCCCCGAACCCAACCGTGGCGACGGACCGGGCAAAATGGTGTCGTTGACCGACGAC
>JAJAYX010000339.1 GCA_026785985.1 Rudanella sp.
AGCCTATTGAATACACCCCCTGCGGACATGGTTCCCGACGTAGCTATTTATCCGCTGATGGAGTTTGATTCACTGCACGATGAAACGAAGATGGACGAAATGCCGTTGGCAGCCATTGAGATTATTTCGCCCTCGCAAGGCGATCAGGAATTGGTTGACAAGATTGCCCGGTATTTCGATTTTGGCGTGAAATCCTGTTGGCTCGTTCAGCCAACGTTCAGAATCGTAACGGTCTTTTCCGATAAAACGACCTTCAAAACGTTCATCGACGGTGAGTTGCACGACCCAGTTCTGGACATAAAAATTGATCTGAAACGTATTTTCTGCTAAAAAAAGAAAGCCGGGTCCAAGTGGCCCGGCTTCTTCGATTCAGTCGCATCGGCGATCCGATCGTAGGTTCAACAAAAACGATCTTTATAATTATATACCTGGGGCATGACGCGCGGTTTGGAAAACCACGCTACACCTTACTGCCCAATCGGGAAGGAGTAGCCCAGTGAGACGCTGACTCCACGGTTCCGAACAGGCAACTGTACCACCGGCACCTCAATTTGGCGGGTTAAGCCATGTACGTAGCGACCTTCGAGCATAAACTGTCCGGCTCCAGCGTTGAACGCCAATCCAAGACCACCCACGCCACTCACGTCCCATTTGTTAAGCACACCACCAAGGGGCAGGTTAAAATTCAGCGGTTGGGTGCGGAACAGGCCATCACCACTGGCACTCACACGGCTCCCGGCGGCATAACTCACGGCAGGACCGGCAATAATATAAGGCTGTACCGGGCTGTCTGAACTCGCTAAGTTGATCTTAAGCAACAGCGGCACGTCAATATTTTTGGTTTGAATAGCAATTCGCACTCCGAGCGGAACATTCACGCCCAGCACATCGAAATTAAAGCTCTGACGAATCACTAACCCTTTCTGAGAATACCCCACTTCGGGCCGAAACGAGACGCGCTCACCCAGCGGAATATCTAAGAACAAAGCCCCCTGTGGGCCCGGCGATAATTGAAAACTCGGCGTGTAGTTATCCAGCATCGAGGGCTTTGACACCGTACCCCAGTGGGCACCGCCCCGGAAACCGAGTTGAACTTGAGCAAACGAGGTTGTGGTGGCGAAAAGGCCCGAGGCTACGGCAAGGGCAAGGCTGATTCGTTTCATTTTTTTAGTTCTTTTGTTGTTTACCAGTCCAGGCAGGATTGGCAGAACGTTCCGTTTTTGTTGAGGTTCGGACGTTTCTGATTATTGGATAGTGACCAGCCACGAAGGATTAATCGGTCAGTAAATATTTTTTGAAACACGCTGTCCAATGGATGGAAGCACCTAAACATTGTACCCATCTCGTATATTTACACACTACGCGACAGTCAGTTTGACATGAAATACATTAAACCAACCAAATTTAGTTACCTGCCCAGGCCCCTTGCTTTCCTGGATTTTCTCGGATTGTTCGAGTGTGATCCGTTTGGTAACTCTTTGTTAGTCAAGCGAATGCTGATTGGTACTATTGGCTGGTTTACCTATGCCCGTTACACCGTAGTGAATCGAATCGAGATTGAAGGCACCGAGAATATTGAGAACCTCCCGATCAACAATGTACTGTTCCTATCGAACCACCAGACCTATTTTGCGGACGTAATTGCCTTCTTCCATATTTTTTGCGCGGTTAAATGGGGATTTAAAAATACGCTGCTGCCACCCATGTATTTGCTGGGGCCACGCGCCCGCAACTACTATGTGGCCGCTTCGGAAACCATGAAAAAGGGGATTTTGGCCCGGTTGTTCTCAATGGGCGGGGCCATCACCGTTGAACGCTCGTGGCGGGCCGATGGACGCGATGTGAAACGCACCGTGGATAGCTCGGCAAGTGATAAAGTAGGCAAAGCACTGGCTCACGGTTGGGTAGTCAGTTTCCCGCAGGGCACCACCAGCCCCTATGCCCCAGTCCGAAAAGGAACGGCGCACCTGATCCTGGAAAGCCAGCCGATTGTGGTGCCAATTGTGATTAACGGCTTCCGGCGGGCCTTCGACAAAAAGGGGTTACGATTCAAAAAACGCAATACCCTGCTCACTATTCGCATTAAGGCCCCACTCGTTTTTGGCCCCGACGAATCGGTGGAGGAGATTACGGCTAAAGTGCGGGCGGCCATTGAGCAGGATGCGCCCGATTGGGTAGTGAAAGAGCAGTGAGCCGTTGCTGATTTGGTCAACTGTTTGGTGTTGTTTCGGCGGGTGGGGCAACCTTCCGACGGCGTTTTGGAAGCCGAAAAAGTTTACTTCCTTCCTGTTCAGGAGTCTGATCGCCCAGCAAAACGCCCCACGGACGCAGGCTGTCGACCCGGTCGAAAACGACTTTTAGAATGGCAATGCCGGGAATTGACAAAAACATGCCGGACACGCCCGCCAAAGCCCCGCCAATCAATACTCCGACAATAGAAACGAGAGCGTTTATTCGCACTTTAGACGCGACAATGAAAGGCACCAGCACATTGTTGTCGATGAACTGCACCAACAAAAACACGCCAACAACCCCCAGCATCAGCGAAAGATCAGGCTGGTAGCTCATGGTCACCAACACAGTTAACAAGGTGGCCACCAGGCCCCCAATGTAGGGCACCAGGTTCAGAATAGCGGCCATAATTCCGAGCAGAATTGCATACTGAACGCCCAATATTAATAACCCAATCGAATTGAGGGCCGCCACGCAACCCGTTTCGATTAACAAGCCGACTACATAGCTTTGAATGACTGTTTTGACGGCTGAGAGAATGTCCTTAACCCGGCTTGTTTCGCGCTCCGGGAAGAGTACAACCACGAAATGCATGAGCATTGACCGATAGTAGAGCAGCAGAAATACATAGATTGGAAGTAAAAGCAATGTTCCCAATGGGCCCATAATGACACCGAATTTATCGGCACCCTGCAAACTTGTCATTGTTTCTGCCTGGGCTTTCTGAATATATTTGTCCTGTTGACGGTAGCTGACATTGTACTCTTGCCGAACCCAATGCCGGATCTTTTCGTACACCTCGCCCAGATGTTGTCGAAGTTTGGGCAAGTCATCGCTAAAGTTGGCTAGTTGCACCGATAGAACAACCCCAATTCCCGTTAGCACAAGTATAGCCAGCAACAGGGCTAAACTAATCGCAATAACCTTGTGCATACCCTTTTGAATCAACCAGTTTTCAACAGGTTGCAGGAGTATGGCCAGCAAACCAGCCATAGCGAGGGGAACCAGAATGTCCTGGCCTAAATAGATGGTCGCCGTGATAATGGCCAGAGCCAGCAGAGAGTGCGAAAACTGGTGATAGTGAGGGCGATCGGTGTCAGATGGCATCATTTTTAATTTATGCCCCAAATTACACATTTGCCTCAATAGACAACGGAAACCCAATTTACCGGCTTTGCACCGCCCCCCGGAATAACTCCATTTTCTGATTCAGCACCAGCACATCTTCTTCGGAGAGGGTCACGGTTCGGCGGGCGGCTTGCAGGGTGCGTACCAAATCCTGGGTAACGGCCAGATCGGTGTCGGTTCGCTTGCTGAGAGCGTCAGCAAAATCGTTGTCTAATACGTTGGTTGCCAGCCCGTAGCGTTCGCGAATAGTAGTCAGGAAATACTGGATCATCTTCTGGCCGAGGTAGTTATGATCGCCTTGCTGGTAATGAACCCGACCCACGGTCTGCACAAATTCGAGCGAGGTATTGCGGGGCGGCTCCACCACCGGAATAACCCGTTGGGTGCGTTTCCCGGCAAAAATGACATAAAAAAGTAAGCCAATAACCACTACATAATAGGCCCAGGTGAGGGCGGGCTGCGACATCACATACCGGAAAATAGACTGTTGATCTTCGTCGAAACGCCCCTGTTTCTGGTATTCGTCCCAGTAGGTCGGTCGGGCGGGCAGATAGGAGAGGGCCTTGAACGCATAATCGGACGTTTGGCGGTCCAGCACAAAAAAATTGGTGAAGGCCAGCGGCAGGTTATGAATAAAAAAGTAGCCCTTGCCATACTGCACACGGATGTACATTGGCTCGTTGCGGGCATTCCGGCCCAGCACTACCGTGTTTTTCGCATCTTTCGTAACCAAATAATTCCGGCCATCGTCGTGGAAAAAACTGTAGCCGCCGGGTTTGCGATACTGCGGGTTCGTGAAGTTATTGACTAACAGGGTATCGCGCAGTTTCGGGGCTTTCAGTAAGGCCCGGAACCCCAATAATCTGCCGAGTGTATCGGGGAAGTAATAAGAGGCTAACAGCACGTTGTTTCCCCGATTTACATAAGCCAGCAATTCCCTCCGGTCGTTGGCATCGAAATCGAGAGACCGGGCCACAAATACGTAGTTACTCGAAGCGGTTAGTTTGATTTCTGTCAGGTGGTTATAAACCGGGATGCGAATTGTGGCCACCTTAGGTTGGCGCATTAGTGAGGGTAGCAACTCATACAAAACCCGCGTTCCGAACGGAGTTTTGTCGGTGTTTTTATAGGTAGCGTCCCAAACGAGCGGTTTTGGGCGATAATATTCCAGCAAGCCATAAGCCAGCAAAAACCCAAGCAGGATGAAGAAGTAGCGGTTCAGTTTCATAGTCGCTGCGGTTCTGCTGGGTTGCCGGTTTGAATGCTGCGTAAAAATTGGCCAAAATCAGCTTTCAGGGCCTCAAATTGGGCTTTATCGACGGGGAAATCGCCGTACCAGACATAGTCGAAATCGCGGGTGAGGGCGTTAAACTCGGTGGCAAAGGGTTGGTTGGCTACTTCGTAGGCATATTGCTGGTTAGTTTTGTTGGGATTCCAGTCGATGAGGTGGCGGTCGGTAAGTTGTTTAAGGGTTCGCAAATACAGCAGCCGCACCCCAAGTCGATAATTGCCCTGTTCGGCAGCTATTTCCAACTCCTGCTCGAAATTGATGGCGTGGATGTCTTCTTTCAG
>JAJAYX010000340.1 GCA_026785985.1 Rudanella sp.
CCGTTAAGCACTAACGCTGCATGAGGCCAATTTTTCGCGGTCCAGTACCCACCGATGCTGCCGGACAACCCAAAAAAGTACGCGATTACAAAGACTGGCGGGCCGACCTGATTGACCGTATCGGCAACTATTGTTGCTATTGCAATATGGTATTGAACGACAGTCCACAGGTTGAACACGTTACGCCCAAAAATCCTCAGCCCGGTCAGGTAGCAGGCAGTTTGCTCGATTGGGACAATATGTTGCTGGCCTGTGGCCCCTGTAATCAGGCAAAAGGAAATAAACCCTGCTCAACTGGCACACATTTCCTGCCCGACTCTCACAATACACATATGGCTTTTGAGCATATCGTGGTTGATAGTATCCAACGTCCGGGGATGAAAGCATGTTTGGTGAAACCGAGGCCAGACCTGACAAACACTCAGACAGCGAAAGCTCAAAATACCATCGGTCTGTGCCAATTAGACAGGATTGTGGTCAATAAGAGAGCAACCGATTATAGATGGAAATACCGACACGAAGCCCTTTTGTATGCTCAAGAGTTTCGGACAAGTTGGGAGACTATTAATCAGAGCAATGCTGATCAGGATTATTCCAGCCAACTTCTACCGCTGATAAGAATAGCAGCATTGGCCAAAGGCTTTTTCTCAATCTGGTTTGAGGCTTTTCACGACGTTCCGGTTGTGCTTCAATCACTCATTGCGGCCTTTCCCAACACAGAACCGTCCTGCTTCGACGCGGCAAATGGATATGCTCCCGTGCCGCGCAATCCGGCAGATTTGTAGCCAACAACCTCGTATTCAGTGGTGTTCGGCAGATACATTATCTGCGAAAATCCACCCTATCCGTGTCATTCGCGTGCTATCCACCGTACCTTTGTAGTATTATGAAATTTGACGAACTGAATCTGACCAAACCCCTGCTCAACGCCCTCAGCGACCTGGGCTACACGCAACCCACCACCATTCAGCAAAAAGTGCTGCCGGTGGCCATGTCGGGGCGCGACGTGTGTGGTATTGCCCAAACCGGCACGGGGAAAACAGTGGCCTATCTGCTCCCTTCGCTGCGGCAGCTTCAGTTTTCGACCACTAAAATTCCCCAGATCATTGTGTTGGTGCCAACCCGCGAACTGGTGGTGCAGGTGGTGGAAACCGTTACGGCCCTCACCAAATACATGAACGTGCTGACGGTGGGTGTGTATGGAGGGGTGAACCTCAAGCCACAAGCTGCTCAGGTGCAACAGGGTGCCGATGTGCTGGTGGCAACGCCTGGTCGGCTGGTGGATTTGCTGGCAAGTGGAGTTCTGAAAACAAAAGCGCTGAAACGGTTCATTATTGATGAATTCGACGAGATGCTCAACCTCGGTTTCCGCGCTCAACTGACCGCTATTCTGGATCTGTTGCCCAAAAAACGGCAAAATCTGCTGTTCTCGGCCACCTTAACCGATGAGGTGGTGAAGGTGATGGACACGTTTTTCACGGAACCTGTTCGGGTGGAGGCCGCCCCTGCCGGAACCCCCCTGGAAACGATTGAGCAGCAAGCGTATATCGTTCCGAATTTCTACACGAAAGCAAACCTGTTGAGTTTGCTGCTCCGAAACCACACCGACATGAACCGGGTGCTGGTCTTTATGTCAACCAAAGAAATGGCCGATCAGCTTTTCGAGGAATTTGGTCCGTCGTTCCCCGAACAAGTGGGCGTTATTCATGGGAACAAGGCGCAGAATTATCGGTTTGAATCGGTGGAGCGGTTCAAAAGCGGGCAGTATCGGGTGTTGATCGCTACCGACATTGTGGCCCGTGGTCTCGATGTGGCGGGGGTGTCGCACGTGGTCAATTTCGACCTCCCCGCTGAGGTTGAAGATTACATTCACCGCATTGGCCGCACGGGTCGGGCCGACCAAACGGGCACCGCTATTTCGTTCATTCGCCCCGCCGAAGAGGAACAACAGGCTGCCATTGAAGCGTTTATGAAGCAACCCATTCCGATGCTGCCCCTGCCCGACAAACTGGTGATGGTGGAGCAACTGACCGACTGGGAACAGCCGCAGATTCGCATGAAAACGCTGGAACCCAAAGTCATTAAAAAGACGGATGCTAATTCGGCTTTTGCGGAGAAAATTGAGAAGAACAAAAAGGTAAATGTCCGGCGCGACATTGCCGCCGAGAAAATGAAAAAATACGGTAAGCCCATCACGCGGGGCAGTAAAAAGTAACCCTTCATCATGTCATTTTCTTCTTTAGGCTTATCGAAACCACTGCTCAAACGCATTGCCAACGAGCCATACACTAACCCCTATCCCATTCAGGAGCAGGCCATTCCGGCCATCTTAAATGGTCGCGATGTGCTGGGTGTTGCTAAAACGGGATCGGGAAAAACAGCCAGTTTTGTGTTGCCCATTTTGCACCGGCTGCAAAGCGACCCGCCCGCGCAGGGGCGCTATGTGAACACGCTGGTGCTGGTGCCAACCCGCGAATTGGCCGTGCAGGTAGCCGAGGTGTTCCAGACGTTCGGGCGCGATTTGCCCCGGCGCGTTAAAACGGTGGCGGTGTTTGGCGGGGTATCCATCAATCCCCAAATGATGGCCCTCGGCGGGGCTGATGTGGTGGTGGCAACGCCCGGTCGATTGCTCGATCTGATTTCGGCCAACGCCCTCAGCCTGAAGGCGGTGGCAACGCTGGTGCTGGACGAAGCCGACAAAATGCTCGACCTCGGTTTTGCCGACGAGATGAACGAACTGTTTGCGATGCTCCCCAACCGGCGGCAAACGCTGCTGTTTTCGGCCACACTCGGCGATGCCGTGCAGACTATCCATAACAAGTTACTGCACAATCCGCTCCGGGTCGGGGTCGAAGAAAAAGAGCAGGATATTAGCCAAATCCGGCAGGTGGCCTACCGCGTCAGTGCCGAACGGAAAGGGCCACTGCTGCGCTATTTGATCAAAAAAGGCGAGATGAAACAGGTGTTGGTGTTCGTGTCGTCGGTGCGAACGGCTGATAATTTGGTGATTAAGCTGAACAAAAATGGCATTCACGCGGCTGCCATGCACAGTCAGAAAAGTCAGGGAGGGCGCACCGATGCGTTATACCAGTTCAAAGCGGGCAAACTGCCTGTGCTGGTGGCTACTGACTTGTTGTCGCGGGGTATTGACATTGAATTGCTGCCCTGCGTGGTAAATTTTGAGTTGCCACGTTCGCCCAAAGATTATGTCCACCGGATTGGCCGCACGGGTCGGGCCGAGGCCAATGGGGAAGCCATTGCACTGGTCACGCCCGATGATGAACCTCATTTCCGGGTAATTCAGAAAAAGATGGGTCGCTGGGTCGAGTTTATAGAATCCGAAAACTTCGATTTGAGTGGGGTTTAATTGATAGTGAACAGTTTAGTGCTTAGTTTTTGGTCCCGCATTCACCTAAACACGTACTGTTTATCATGCCTAACCGCCTTGTGTCGCTCATCCGCGACCATTTTGGCTTTTCCCAGCGCGAACCGCGGGGTTTCACCGTTGTGCTGCTCATTGGCGTTTTAGCCCTCATCACACCGTTTCTGTATCGCTGGTTAATCCCCGAAAAAAACCTCGATACCTCGGCGGCCGACCAACAAAAACTCGATAGTTTGGTGGCCATCATGCGTACCGAAGAAGTAAAAGAGGACAACGAACGGCGGTCGAAATACGGCAATAAATACGGTTCCAATCGCGATGATCAGCGCACCGCCGAGCGATTCCACGAACCCAAACTGTTTAATTTTGATCCCAACACGGTGAGCGTTTCGGGCTGGCAACAGTTGGGTTTGCCCAAATACATGGCCGAGCGCATCGACAAGTACCGCAGCAAAGGCGGCCAATTTCGCCGGAAAGAAGACCTGCTGAAAATTTACGATTTCCCACCTGACCTCTACGATCAACTCGAACCCTATGTGCAATTGCCCGACCGGGGTGGTTCGGCCTATGCCAGCAACAAACCCGGCCCAAACCCGTCGGAGGGTGGCTCATCCGACAATGCCCCCGGAGCAGCCTCCGCACCCGAACGCCCGCGCTACGAAAAACAGACGTTTGTGAAACCAGCGTTTGTAGCTCCCCAACCGTTCGATATTAACACCGCTGATACCAACGACCTCAAAAAACTCAAAGGAATCGGCTCTGGTCGGGCGCGGCAAATTGTGAAATTTCGGGATGCGTTGGGTGGCTTCGTATCAGCGAGTCAGTTTGCCGAAATCTTCAATATCGACTCCCTGTCGGTGGCCGAACTGAACCAGTATGCCCGCATTCAATCGGCGGTTCGGCGAATAGCGATTAACACCATTTCGGCAGAGGATCTGGATCGGTCGCCCTATCTGTCGCGTCGGCAAGCCGAGATTATTGTGGCGTATCGCAATCAGCACGGGGCTTTTGCCTCGCTGGAGAGTCTGCGGCCCATCAGGATTTTAGATGCAAAACTGATCGAAAAATTAGGGCCGTATTTGGAATTTTAGGGAAAGGAAAGAAGGCAAAAGGGAGAAGGAACCCGAAGTTTTCTCCCTTTCCCTTTTAGAAATTCGGCTTCAAAAGATACTTCGAGTAAAACTCATCAATCGCCGTAACCGCTTCCGTGGGTGTATCAACAACGCGGATAAGTTTCATGTCTTCGGGGTTAATGTTGTTTTCTACACCGAGCATTGTGTTCTCGATCCAGTCGATCAGGCCCTGCCAATAGGTACGGCCCACCAGTACGATGGGAAACCGGGCAATTTTTTTGGTTTGAATCAGCGTGAGGGCCTCAAACAATTCGTCGAGCGTTCCCATACCGCCGGGCATTACCACAAACCCCTGCGCATATTTCACGAACATTACTTTACGGACAAAGAAAAAGTCGAAGTTGATGCTTTTGTCGGGGTCAATATAAATGTTGCTATGCTGTTCAAACGGGAGTGCGATGTTCAGACCGACCGATTTGCCACCCTGCTCGAAGGCTCCTTTGTTGCCAGCCTCCATAATCCCCGGCCCACCACCCGTGATCACACCATAGCCGTGACGCACCAGTTTAGCGGCAATTTCTTCCGCCATTTTGTAATACGGATTGTCGGCTTTGGTGCGGGCCGACCCAAAAATCGACACGCAGGGGCCAATTTTGGATAGTTTGTCGAAGCCTTCGACAAACTCCGCCATCACTTTAAATATAACCCAGGAGTCGGCGGTTTTTACTTCGTTCCAGTTGCGGTCCGAGAACGCTTCTTTAATGCGTTGCTCGTCGGGCGTCAGCAGAAGTTCGTCGCGCTTGGGGAGATCTTTTTCAATCTGTGTTTTGCTTTGTGTTTCGGAACGGTGTACCGCTTCTTTAGATTCTGTTGTCATACTCTTCGTTGATGTAGTGGGTAAACGGGTTTTCGCTCGCCATAAACCGTAACTGTTTTTTTCGTTTTGTGTTTTTTTGCGTAAAAATCTAACCAGGCGGACTTATCTGACGATAGCCGGAACGTAATAACGTGTTTTTGCCCGAAATTTGTTCAATTACCTACCAAACATTGCTTAAATGAACACGCTCATTGCCCTCGGAGCCTATGACGGCCAACAAGCATCCGGGAATCCGGGCCGTGCTGGTTTGGCAACCGGAGATTGCGGCCCTCACCCGGCAACACAACAACGCCAACGTGCTGTGTTTACCCCAGCAGTTCATTGCCTTAACTGATGCGCAGGAATACGTTCGTCTGTTTCTGGAAACCGAATTTGAAGGGGGCCGCCACGAGCGACGAGTGCAGAAAATGGCGTGTAGTTGAGCTTACTGCCTTCGCTGGTAAACACCCGTGGTGCTGGTTGGGCGATACATGGCTCCCAAAGCCGGTGCCCGCTGAAATAATTTTTCTACCACGTTCTCGCGGTCAATAATATACGTGGGCGGGTCTTTGCGGAAATGGTCATAGACATTCACCACGGCCTCATAGTTATCTAAGTTGCGAAGATCGTATTTGGCCAGTTCCCAGTTGAGATAGGGCGTGGCCGGGCGGTTATTTCGATAGGCACTCAGGTCTTCGCCAATCACTAAGAGTTTCTGGTTCTGAATATCGGCGGGTAAGAGCGATGGCTTCACTTGTAAATTGCTTAGTCGGCCCAGATCGGTGTTGGGTAACAAACCCAGTGCTCCCTGGTAGAAAATGCCAAGCATCAGGGCCACCATCGCCGTGAAAGTCAGTTCGGCCAGCCACGTTTTGCGGGCATTCTGAAAATAGATAACCGCGAAAAAAGACATAGGAGGCACAGAAATCAGGAAGCCCATTGGAGCCAGAAAGGGCATCAGCGCAATGGTCAACAAGGCAGCCACAGACCAGAAAAGCATGATTTGCTGGCATCGTTGCTGAAAATTGACGTAGCGATTGGTGGGGTTGAACAGACTGAAAAAGCCCAAAACGGCTATTCCCAGCGGCACCAGTAACGACACCACCAGCGTGCGGTAATCAGTCGGGGCATATTGACGAACCCGAAATACCGAAGCCAGCAAATTCCGGTTCAAATCGCCTAAGCTGTCGTTCAGGTAGTAATATAAAACGGCCACGGCGATGGGAAATCCGAAGCCAAACAAGGTCAGCGAGTGTTGCCGGAAGGTGGCCCCGGTGAACATCAGCAAAGCAGCCGATGCCCAGATAATGAACACCGCCGAGGGTAAATAAAACAAGGCCGCCAGTCCGAGGTAAATCCCAACCTCAAACACATCGTCGGTAACGCCCTGCCGGTCGAGTTGCTTGATGAGGGTGCCAAAAGCCAGCAACAGGAACGTAGTGGAGAGCAAAACGGGCGAGAGCGTCAGGCAATCGAATGACAGGTGAAGAAACAGCGCGTAGAGCAGGCCCGGCCAGAAATTGCGGTCGGGGAACACGTTATGGTTGTTCATTACATAATTGAAATACGCGATCTGAAACACCGAAATGAGTGTGGCAGCCGCGTGTAACGCCCCCTGCGACCGCCCGAAAAGGGCATTGAGCATCCAGTAAACCAAAGCTGATAATGGGCTAACGCTATCCCAGATGTCGCGGTAAAGCAAGTGTCCCTGACTCATTTGCTCTCCCACAAGCATCCAGTTCAGTTCAGGAATCAGTAAGGGCAGGGGCGAAACCAGAAAGGGCAACCGAATAATCAGCAACACCACCGTGAGGCTGATGTATTGGTAGGGCGTGTAGGTACGAAAAAAACTCAGCATGACCCAAAGTTACGGCGCATTTCGGCGTTGTGGAAAAAGGTACGGATATTTGCAGTAGATATGGAATCGAAACGACAACAAAAAGTGGCCCGGCAATTGCAGAAAGACCTCAGCGAGATTTTCCAGCGCGAGGTGCCACACCTTTTCAACGGAGCTTTTATCACGGTAACGAGCGTGCGCGTGTCGCCCGACCTCAGCGTGGCCCGCATCTACTTAAGTTTTCTGGCCACTAAAAATAAGGAAATGCTGATCGAGACAATTCGTGAGCATAGCCGGACGTTGCGTCAACATCTTGGCAACCGCGTGCGTCATCAACTCCGCATTGTCCCCGACCTCACCTACTTTATCGACGACACCGCCGAATACGCCGAAAAAATGGACAAGCTGTTCGCGGGTTTGGAAATCCCGCCCGCACCAGAAGAGGATGAGGACGAAAACTAATTATATTTGCCCACATGACACCTGAAAAACGCCTGAACCAGTTGGAGCCAGTAGTCGCCGAAGTTTCCGCTCAATTAGACCGTGTAACGGCGCAAAACCGCACATTGGTAATAGTAGTAACCCAGAATACAGAAGCTATTATTACTCAGAGCGACAACATTCAGTTTTTACTGCACGAAGTAGCTGATCTGAAAACAGAGGTGGCTGACTTGAAAACGGAAGTTAGTCGGCGATTTGACGAGGTTAATGCGAAAGTTGACTTGATTTTGCAGATTCTGCAAAGCGGCAACGGGCGGCACTAATCGCCATGAACCTCCCTCTCTTCATTGCCCGGCGGTACTTTTTCTCGCGAAAAAAACGAAGTTTCATTAGCTGGCTGTCGATTTTGTCGATGCTGGGCGTGGGCGTGGGCACCATGGCCCTCGTGGTGGTGCTGTCGGTGTTCAACGGCATGGTCGAACTGAACCGGACACTGTTCCGGTCGGTGGAGGCCGACCTGACTGTTAAACCCAAACAGGGAAAACGATTTGTGGCCTCCCCCGCTCTGCTCGCCAGGCTTCGGCAAACGGATGGGGTCGAGCTGGTAACGCCCGTCATCCAGGATAATGCGCTTGCCCGCTACAATGATGCCCAAACGGTGGTGACGGTGAAAGGCGTGGACAATAACTACCTCAAACGGGCTCAACTCGACTCGGCTCTCGTGGATGGGCGGTTTCGGCTTCAAACCAACGGCATCGACTATGCCATTGTAGCCGAGGGTATTCGCAATGATCTGAGCATTGTCACGCAGGATCTTCTGACTCCGCTCGAACTGCTGTATCCCCAAAACCAGGTGGGCAGCAAAACCCTTAATATGATGAGTGAGAACGCCTTTAAAACGCGCTCACTAACAGTTTCAGGGGTGTTTTTTGTGGATGCCCAACAATATGGCGACTTCGTGATCGCCCCTCTGTCGGTGATCCGCGACCTGGTTGGCTACGGCCCCAATGACCTCACGAGCATCGAAATGCAACTGCGGCCCGGCACCGACATTATCCGCGCCAAAGCCGCCGTGCAGGCCCTCGTAGGTAACACCCTCACCGCACAAGACCGCGACGATCTCAACATCGACCTCTACCGTACCATCAACATCGAAAAATTTGCGGTCGGCCTGACCCTCTCATTCATCATCCTGATTGCCTCGGTTAACATCTTTTTCTCGCTGTCGATGCTGGTGATCGAGAAGAAAAGTGACATCAAAATACTGTTTGCAATGGGAGCCACCACGGGCATGGTTCGCCGGATTTTCCTGCTCGAAGGGGCTATTGTTGCCCTCACCGGGGCCACCACGGGCCTGTTGCTGGGCGTAGGCGTATCGCTGCTTCAGCAACGGTACAGTTTAATCGGGGTTGGCATCAGCTCGTCTATCATCGATGCCTATCCCGTTCGGGTCGAAGCCGCCGACCTCTGGGTGTCGGCGTTGATCATTGTGATCATCACCATATTGAGTTCATGGTTTCCGGCCCAGCGGGCCGCCAAAGGGATTCAGGGGTAGAGATTGTGTAGCCTCAACATCCATTTTAGAATTCCCTAAATTGTTCAAGGTGAAAACCCACTCGGTTATAAGGTTTCTGTGGGTCTGCCACCGGGCTTGCGTCCTATTACGGTTGAGGTGGACAACCTGAACGCCGTGATCGCGCACCTGACTATCCACGGCGTGGAAGCCGAGCCAATCCCGGTGGATGAAACAACCCATAAACGCTTCACCTTCATTGCCGACCCCAACGGCCTGCCGATTGAGGTTTATGAGCGGTGAGGGGGTAACTGATTGATAGACAACTC
>JAJAYX010000341.1 GCA_026785985.1 Rudanella sp.
GTCTGATGGTAATGGTCGACTATAACTCGCGGTTTTTGAGCAGCCAACATGCTTATCTGAACGACCTGACGCTATTTCCAGAGCAGATTGCCATGTGTCGCACCTTTGTTTTTCTGCATGAACTAGAGGCTTTGCACAAACAAAATCTGATAAAAGGGGGCGACCTAAGTAACGCCATCGTTATTGTTGACCGTAAAGTAGACGAGGGCGAGTTGGATTACTTAGCTCAACTATTGAACAAACCGAAAGTGAGCGTTAATAAGGAGGTGGGTATTTTGAACAATTTAGAACTGCATTATCCCAACGAGATGGCCCGGCATAAGTTACTGGACATGATCGGGGATTTGGCTCTGATTGGTCGGCCCATCAAAGCGCAGATCCTGGCAGCCCGTCCCGGCCACGCGGCCAACGTTGCATTCGCTAAAAAAATCAAAAAATTGATTCAGAAAAACGCCCTGAACCAGATGCCGCAGTTCGATCCGAAGCAGCCGCCCGTAATGGACATGAACCGGATTGCGCAACTGCTACCCCACCGGTATCCGTTCCAGATGATCGACCGGATCATCGCGCTCGACGAGTATAGTGTGGTAGGGGTAAAGAATGTAACGATGAACGAGCCGTTTTTTCCGGGCCACTTTCCGGGCAACCCCGTTATGCCGGGTGTGATGCAATTGGAATCGATGGCGCAAACGGGTGGTATCCTGGTGCTTAGCACCGTCCCCGATCCCGAAAACTACTGGCCTTATTTGATCGGTATCGAAAACTGCCGTTTCCGGCGGAATGTGTTGCCCGGTGACACACTCCTGCTGCGTTGCGAATTTACGTCACCCATGAAACGCGGTATTGTGAAGATGCAGGGCCGGGGCTATGTGGCGGGGCACCTTGTGTGCGAAGCCGATATGATCGCCAGTCTTGTTAAAAAGAAATAAGATGATTCAACCACTAGCCTACGTCCATCCCGAAGCAAAAATCGCCCAAAACGTGGTGATTGAGCCATTTGCCATCATTCATAAGGACGTAGAAATCAGCGAAGGCACCTGGATTGGATCCCATGCTGTGATTAACGAGGGTGCCCGGATTGGTAAAAACTGTAAGATTTACCCCGGCGCTGTGATCTCGTCAACGCCCCAGGATTTGAAATTCAAAGGCGAATACACCCTCACCTTTATTGGCGACAACACCACCATTCGGGAGTATGCCACCATCAGCCGGGGTACGGAGGAGCACTACAAAACTGAAATTGGGCACGACTGCCTGATCATGGCCTACGCCCACGTGGCGCACGATTGCCGCATTGGAAGCCACTGTATTCTGACCAACAACGTGCAGATGGCGGGCCACGTTTATATGGGTGACTGGGCCATTATCGGCGGCTCGAGTTCGGTATTACAATTCACCCGGATTGGCACACACGCTATGATTTCGGGCGGGTCGCTGGTTCGGAAAGACGTGCCGCCGTTCACGAAAGCGGCCCGCGAGCCACTGTCCTACACGGGCATCAACTCCATCGGCCTGCGTCGGCGGGGTTACACCAACGAGCAGATCAACGGCATTCAGGAAATCTACCGCTATCTCTATTTACGAGGCCTCAATAACGCCGAAGCCCTCACCCGCATCGAACTCGAACTCCCGGCTTCCGACTCCCGCGACGAGATTCTGAACTTCGTTCGCACTTCCGAACGCGGCATCATGCGCGGCCCGGGGGGAGGAGACAAGGATTGAAAGATCACACCACCTTCACCACTATCGACTTCGAGATCGGCGTGTGGCTTTTGTCGGCTATGTTGTCGATGGGGATCAGCACGTTGGTTTCGGGAAAATAGGCGGCTGCGTTGCCTCGTGGAATCTGGTAAGGCACCACAATAAATCGGTGAGCCGTGCGGATTTTTCCGTCGTAACAGCTCTGTATATCAACTACTTGCCGTTCCTGAAAGCCCCGACCGGCGATATCGTCGGGGTGCATGAAAATCACCCGCCGTTCGTTGAAAATGCCCCGGTAGCGGTCGTCGTTGCCATAGACTGTTGTGTTAAACTGATCGTGGCTGCGGATTGTCATTAGCAACAGTTCGTTGGGGGCAAGTTCGTGTTTGATCGGTGTGTTTACCGTGAAATGCGCCTTGCCATCTTTGGTCGTGAATTTACGTTCGCGGGGGCCGTTGGGAAGGTAGAAGCCCGCTTCGTGGCGTACTTTGACGTTGTAGTCGGCACAGCCTTCAATGGTTCGGGCAATCAGGTCGCGGATTCGGTCGTAGTTGGCAACGTGGCTTTCCCAATCGAATTGCGGCACCACGCGCTTCGCCAGTTCGGCCACAATCACCGGCTCACTGAGCATCAGTTTAGAAATCGGCTCCACTACGCCTTTCGACATCTGCACCACACCCGTTGTGTTTTCCATCGTTACGAACTGCTCACCCGATGCCTGCCGGTCGATGTCGGAGTGGCCTAGGCAGGGCAAAATCAGGGCGGTTTCGCCATGAATCAGGTGACTCCGATTCAGTTTGGTGGACACGTGAACGGTCAGTTTGCATTTTCTCAGGGCTTCGGCGCAGTAGTTGGTGTCGGAGGTAGCGAGGGCAAAGTTTCCGCCCATCCCGAAGAAAACCGACGCTTTGCCTTCGTGCATCGCTTTCACCGAGGCCACCACATCGAAGCCCGGTTCGCGGGGCGGCTCGAAGCCAAATTCGCGTTGGAGGGCATCTAAAAACTCCGGTTTGGGCTTTTCGTAGATGCCCATTGTGCGGTCGCCCTGCACGTTAGA
>JAJAYX010000342.1 GCA_026785985.1 Rudanella sp.
ACCTGCTCTCGATGGGGGCCATTGATTTCGGTATTATCGTGGACGGGGCGGTGGTGATGGTAGAAGGCATCTTTGTGATGCTCGACGCCAAAGCCCACCGCGAGGGCATGGCCAAGTTCAACCGGGTGGCCAAGATGGGACTAATCCGGGCGACGGGTACGGAAATGGGCAAAGCCATTTTCTTTTCCAAGGCCATTATCATCACCTGCCTGATTCCGATTTTCGCTTTCCAGAAAGTCGAGGGCAAAATGTTCTCCCCGCTGGCCTGGACGCTGGGCTTCGCCCTGCTGGGGGCGCTGCTGTTCACGCTGACGCTGGTGCCGGTACTGGCCAGTATCCTGCTCAATAAAAACGTGCGCGAGAAACACAACCCCTTCACCGAGTTTATTACGCGCGGGGTGACGTGGGCCTTTTCGTTCACTTTTGCCCACAAAAAACTCAGCCTGCTGGTTACGGCGGTGCTGGTGGCGGTGGGCCTGTCAAGCTTCAGTCTGCTGGGCACCGAGTTTCTGCCCGAGTTGAACGAAGGGTCGATTTACGTGCGGGCCTCGATGCCGATGAGCATTTCGCTGCCCGAATCCGTCCGGCTGACGACCCAGATGCGGCGCATTTTCGGGGAGTTTCCCGAAGTGAAGGGCGTAATCTCCCAAACCGGCCGCCCCAACGACGGTACCGACCCGACGGGCTTCTACAACATTGAGTTCCTGGTCGACATCTACCCCAAAGAGGAGTGGCCGACACTCCGGGGGAAGTCGGGCATCAGCAAGGCGGAACTGATTGCCCGGATGCAGGCTAAGCTCAAAGTATTCCCCGGCGTTGATTTTGGGTTTTCGCAGCCCATCATGGACAACGTGGCCGAAGCCGGGTCGGGCGTGAAAGGCTCGATTGCAGTGAAGATTTACGGCAACGACCTGACTATTCTGACCCAGAAAGCGGCTCAGGTACAGAAGCAACTCGCTACGGTGCGGGGCATCGAAGACCTCGGCGTGATTAAAAACCTCGGTCAGCCCGAAATGCGGATCGAATTAGACGAGTACAAACTGGCCATTTACGGCATCAACAAGGCCGACGCCCAGGCGGTGATCGAGATGGCCATCGGCGGCAAGGCCGCGACCCAGATTTACGAAGGTGAGCGCAAGTTCGACCTGCGGATTCGTTACGAACCCAGTTTCCGCAAAACCGAAGCCGAGATTGCCAATCTGCTGGTGCCGACCCAGAACGGTACGCAGATTCCGATCAAGGAAATTGCCAAAATCTACACCCAAACCGGGCCGGTGCTAGTTTTTCGGGAAGGCAGTCAGCGGTTCACCGCCGTAAAATTCTCGGTGCGGGGCCGCGACATGGGCGGTGCCATCGCCGAAGCGCAGAAAAAAGTAGATGCTGCCGTCACGTTTCCTTCGGGCTACTCGGCCAAGTGGGCGGGCGATTTTGAGAACCAGCAGCGGGCCACCAAGCGGCTGGGGCAGATGGTGCCGGTGAGTTTGGTGATGATTTTCGTGATTCTGTTCGTCTTGTTCGGCAACGCCAAAGATGCGGGACTGGTACTCATCAACGTGCCGTTTGCCATCATCGGGGGCATTGCGGCCCTGCTCCTCACGCACGTCAACTTCAGCATCTCGGCGGGCATCGGTTTCATCGCCCTGTTCGGCATCTGCATCCAGAATGGGGTGATTCTGATCTCGGTCTTCAAGAAAAACCTGACCGATCACCAGTCACTGCGCGATGCCATTTTCGGGGGCGTGCTGTCGCGGGTGCGGCCAGTGGTAATGACGGCGATGATGGCGGCCATCGGGCTGATTCCGGCGGCCATCTCGACGGGTATCGGCTCGGAAACGTCCAAACCGCTGGCGATTGTGGTCATCGGCGGGCTCATCACGGCCACGTTGCTGACGCTGCTGATTTTCCCCTTAGTGTTCTACGCCTTCTACCGGGGAAAAGCAAAAAGGCAGCCTGCGGACCAGGAAAAGCAAGTGCTGCTTGAATCATAACTGGTAAGAATGGGTATTGTCGAGGAGTTTGTGACGGGCGGGTTCGTTGGTGTAGCTTGAATCCTAACTGGTAAGAATGGGTATGCTGTCGCAAAAAAAGTCTTGCCTGACCACCCAGCCGGGCAGTCCCGAACGAACCAAATCGGACATGAAAAAGATAACTATTCTCTGCATGCTGGCTTTCGCATCGGGCTTAACGGCGCGGGCGACGACGATTGAGCGTATCCAGTTTGGCGTATTCGGGCAGGTTATGATTTATCGCCCCGTCCCCGTTCAGTCGGCGATATTGTTTGTGTTGGGCGGTGGTGGCCGGACCAGCGGGGTTGTTGACGGGGTGGTCGCCGGACCGCCCCGTCCATCCGCAGCAACGGCATCCGTTCCGGCACCACTCAGTAAACTGCCGCTCATTATAACACCCGCTACTGAGAAATCGGGCGAACCCATGGCCGTTATTCTGTCGGGTGATGGTGGCTGGACGAGTTTTGACGAAACGCTGGCGAAAACCCTGGCCGGACGGGGTATTCCGTCGGTGGGGTTCGATGCGCAAAAATATTTCTGGAGCCGGAAAACGCCCGAAACTACGACAGCGGACATCAGCAAGGTCATGGATCAGTATGGCACCGTGTGGGGTAAATCGACTTTTGTGCTGATGGGCTATTCCTTCGGAGCCAACATCGTGCCCTTCGTGGCCAATCGCCTGCCGCCCGTCCTCGCCAAAAAATTGCAGAGCGTGGTGATGCTGTCCCCCGATAAAACGACCGACTTTGAGATTCACGTCCTCGACATGCTCAACCTGGGCCGTGATGAACCCTACGACGTTGCCGGCGAGGTGGAAAAACGACGCGGTGCCCGGACGCTTTGTTTGTTCGGGAGCGAAGAAACGCAGGCCGATGCGGTCCGGTTCCGCTCGGTGGGGGCGAGTATCGCAGTGCTGCCGGGTGGCCACCACTACGCCAACGATTTTCGATTACTGGCGGAGACCATCAGCCAATACCTTCGTCTCTGACGGGCCTTATGTTTCCCGTTTCAATATATTCAAACACCCCTGTATTGTCGTGCGGCTACTGGAGTGGACGGATTAGCTACCGACACTAAACGCTTTACTGATGAACACGATAACCGTTTCTGAATATACGTCCCGCCTGCAACTGCGTCGCTGGTGGAAGCCCGTTTTAACGGTCGTTCTGCTGGGGATAAGCGTGGTATTCGTCCAGCGGGAAGGACCCGAACTGGCGCAGGCCCTGCGCCAATTGCCCGAAACACCCATCTGGGTGGCCGGGTTGTCGGTTGGGGTAACGGCTTTGTACCTGCTCGGTTCAGGCCTGATCTACGTCGCCGGTTTTCGGGCGGGTGGGGCGCGGGTGCCGCTGGGCGAAGCGATGCTGCTCTGGCTGCGTCGTAACTTCCTGAGCGTTTTTCTGCCCGCCGGGGGTGTCTCGTCGCTGGCCTTCTACAACCGTTCGCTGCGCCAACCGACGGCCAGTCGCCCGGCCTTATCCGATCAGTCGATCTACGCGGGTTCGCTGGTGTACCTGATGGTCAGTAACGGCTCCCTGCTGCTGGTTGCCATGCCGGTGCTGGCTCTGGGGCTGGGGCGGGGTCTGCTGGGCAACGTAGCCGGGTCGGTGGGGGTGTTGCTGGGGTTGGTACTGGTTTTGTTTGGGCTGTGGCAGTCGTTCCGGCAGCGGGGCTGGGCCTACCGAACGGGCCAGCGGTACGCCCCGGCAATGCTGGAAAAACTGGAATCGCTCCGCACCGGGGCACTGGACACGAGACCGGTGCTGCTGGCCCTGGCGGCATCGGTGGGCGTCGAGCTGTGTGGCATGGCGCACGTAGCCCTGGCAATCCGGGCCGTGGGCGGGCAACCTACCGTTGCCTTGGCCCTGTCGACTTATGTCGTGGCCACGTTGTTCTTTGCCCTTTCGCCCGTCATGCGGGGGTTGGGGGTTGTGGAAACGTCCATGACGCTCGTGCTCATGCGGGGGGGCGGTTTGCCGCTGCCGCTGGCCTTAGCCATCACGCTCTACTACCGGCTTTTTGAATTCTGGCTGCCCCTGCTGCTGGGCCTGTTTAGTTTCATCTGGCAGCGCGGTAATGTGCTGTTGCGGGTGCTGCCCGCTTTTCTGACGCTGGTGCTGGGAGTTATAAACCTGCTCTCCGCCCTGACACCCGCCCTGACCCACCGGCTGCGGCTGCTCGAAGGGCTGCTGCCAACGGAGGTGATTGAAGCCTCCCGCTACGTGGTCATAGGCGCGGGGCTGTGCCTGGTTGTGCTCTCGGTTGGTTTGCTGCGGGGATACCGGCCCGCCTGGACGCTGACAGCGGGACTGGTGGCTCTTTCACTGGTGACGCACCTGACGAAAGCCATCGACTACGAAGAATCCCTCTTTGCCGGGACGGTGCTGCTGGTACTGCTGTTTACCCGGTCCCACTACCAATTGGCCGCACCTTCCCTGCGTCGGCTCACCCGTATACCTATCCGGCGTCGGACGAGCCGCCCGGTGCTGAATCAATCCCCGGACGATGCCTACGAAACCGCCCGGCAACTGACCACCCGGTTCGGCCGTAGTACGCTGGATTACTTCAAGCTATATCCTGATAAAGAAATCCGTTTGCTGCCCGAATCGTCGGCGTTCGTTGCCTACCGCCTGTCGGGTCGGTACGCCGTGGTGCTGGAAGGCCCCGTCGGGCCGGTGGATCAGTTCGCCCAAAGTGTGCGGGCATTCGACATTTTGTGCCACCAGCGGGGCTATCAATCCCTGTACTACCGCGTTGATCGGGACGACCTGGGTCA
>JAJAYX010000343.1 GCA_026785985.1 Rudanella sp.
CAATAATACACCCGCTTCAGTACGAATAGCAGCCTGAAAAATAATTCGCGCTTTTGGCAGAGCCGGAATGGTGATGGTAATGTTGAGCAGATCGTCGTAGCGGGCGGGTTGCAGGTAGCGCGAGTGATTTTCGTAAACGGGCATCATCACGCCCGATGCTTCCATCTCTTTATAATGAAACCCAATGCTCCTCAGAGCCTCAACACGCCCAATTTCATAAAACCGGGCGTAGTTTCCGTAATAAACATAACCCATTTGGTCGGTATCGGCATACCGCACACGAATGTCAGGGACCAGGAAAGAGAACATAACGGCTATTTCATTATTTTCCGTTCGGTCAGGGCACGCTGATATAGGCGCGCGTTGGCCATGTGTTCGGAGAGGGTTTTGGAGAATGTGTGGTAGCCATTAAAGCGGGCATCGACCACGAAGAACAGGTAATCGTGTTTCTCGGCGTTCAACACGGCATCAATGGACGAGATTGAGGGCAGGTTGATTGGGCCCGGCGGCAGTCCCCGGTTGCGGTAGGTATTGTAGGGCGAATCGACGGCAAGCTGGCGAGTCAGGAGTCGCCGGATACCGAAATCGCGGAGGGCAAAAATAACGGTCGGGTCGGCTTCGAGTTTGATGCCTTGTGCCAAACGGTTCAGATAAACACCGGCCACTCGGGGTTGCTCGTCGGTTTTGTTGGTTTCGCCCTGCACTATCGAAGCCAGCGTCTGTACTTCAGATTGACTCATATTCAGGGCTTTCGCTTTTTGCTGCCGTTCGGGAGTCCAGAATTTTTTGTACTCGGCAGCCATCCGGTCAATCAATGCTTTGGGTTTAATAGTCCAGAACATCTCGTAGCTGTTCGGGATGAACAAACAAACGATGGTGGTGGTGTCGAAGCCATATTCCCGGCAAACGGCGGGGTCGTCCAGGTATTTACCCAGGGAATCGGGGCCAAAGGCAAATTTGGCTCCTACTTTCCGGGCTAAATCCTGCCGAAGCCGGATGCTGTTGAAGGTAATGGTGAGCGGATCCTGGCTACCGCTTCTGAGTTTTTTGATGGTTTCGTAGTTACCCATGTCGGGCTTGAGTTCGTAGCGGCCCATTTTCACGTTCTCATTATATTTCATGAGTTTGGACAGGAATCGAAACGACTGTTCGTCGTTAAGCATGTTATGCGTTTTGAGCGAATCGAGCACGCCCGTAAACGTAGTGCCTTTGGGAATGAGCAGGGCAAACGATTTTTCACCCTTGAGATTAATGTTGGGCGTACGAAAAACCTGCCAGAAATAGAAGGAGAACGTGGTAGTGATAACTGATACAGCGATGAACAGACCGACTTTAACGTTTTGCGACATTGACTAGTTGATGAGTAGCGGTGAAAAGAAGCCACCGAGTTGGGTGTTGGTTATACCGGGGCCAATCAGACCACAAAAATAAGGATAACACCCGGTAAACCGAAGGATTGGCATTTTTAAGCAAAAGCTATTCAGTTTAATCTTAATATATTTATAATCTCAAACGTGCAACGGTATTTTACTTTTGTGCGAAAATTTTCGTTTATTTCTTCGAAGTAAGTGAGAGACTATTACAGGAACTCATCGTTGTAATACACCGAAACTAAACAATTACATAACTTCTTAGTACCGCACAATGAGCGACGTTTTAGTACCTATCAAACCAAAAGGGCTTTTAACCAGCCTGACATCATTTCTTAACCGAAAAATTCTGCGTACTGACCGGTCGAGGTGGAATTATCAGTATGACAAAGGCCTTTGGGACGGCCTGGAGAATATGGAGGAACTGGCCCGGTTTAGTGTCCTGGCGGGCTACGTACATTTTTTGAAGCCCGACAACCCATCGATTCTGGAAATTGGCTGTGGCGAGGGTGTTTTGGCGCAGCGCATTGGCCGTCAGCATTACGGTTCGTTTCTGGGTACCGATGTGGCGGATGCGGCCATTGAACAAGCCAATAGCCGATTTGGCGACTCAAAAACCCGGTTTGAAGCCGTGGATATGAATGATTTTCAAACGGATGAGCAGTTTGATGTTATTATTTTTAACGAAGCCATTTATTACCTGAAACCGATGCTCGATAAACTCATGTCTCAGTATGCGCCTATGCTTAGATCCAATGGCTTGCTTATTGTTTCGATGAACACAGGCCTCCATGCTGATAGTGATGCGAAATGGGAGCAAATTGAAAAGGTTTTCGCCGTTGTGGACAGCACTTTTGTGGAAACGGCCAAAAACGGCTGGAAAGTGAAAATACTCAGGCCTCTGCCAGTTTAGGCGACATAAGCATTTGCCCTACACCCATAAATGCCTACAATGAACAAGCCCTGCCCGGTAATCCGGGCAGGGCTTGTTCAGTATAAGAATAGCTATGGCTTACATAGCGGCCTGTAATTTCTGCTCCAGAACCGACTTTGCAACGGCACCAATCACCTTATCAATCATCTGACCGTTTTTAAAAACCATCAGCGTTGGAATGCTACGAATACCGAATTGCGCAGGCACTTTGGAGTTTTGATCAACATCCATTTTAGCGACAACAGCCTTACCTTCGTATTCGTTGGCAAGTTGCTCCACAACGGGACCGATCATTTTACACGGGCCACACCATTCGGCCCAAAAGTCCACCAAAACGGGCTTATCGGAGTTAATCAGTTCATTAAAGTTCGCGTCAGTTGCTTCAAAGGCACTTGATCCTGCTGCCATGACAATTGTGTTTTAGTATTGTTTTTGACTAATTCAACTGCATAAACCGGAATGGGGGTATTAAGTTCCAAGGGCATTTGGCAAGCTCAGGAGACGATATCTTGTTTGGAAAGATGTCATCTCTTCCCGCACAGTTTTGTTACTTTGTGCCTTCATACAACCTGAAAATTCATGTCCATTAAAGGATTTTTGTTCGATTTAGACGGAGTCATTGTCGATACCGCCGTATTTCATTACCAGGCCTGGCGACGGATGGCGAACGAGTTAGGGTTTGATATTTCGCACGAGTTTAACGAGACGCTCAAGGGCATTAGCCGGATGGATTCGCTGAATCTTATTTTGGCTCACGGGGGCGTGACGCTTTCCGGGGAACGCAAACTCGAACTGGCTACCCAAAAAAATGAGTGGTATCTTGAGTTGGTAAACCAAATGACTCCCGACGCTATATTGCCGGGAGTAACGGGCTTTTTCCACCAAATGAAGCAGGCCGGCCGTGGCGACGGACCGATTCGCTGTGCCCTCGGTTCTGTCAGTAAAAACGCCGGGTTGATTCTGGAACGCATTGGGATGGCCGACGATTTCGACGTGATTATCGATGGCAACAAGATTACTCACAGCAAGCCCAATCCCGAAGTCTTTTTGAAGGGTGCTGCCGAACTGGGGCTTCAACCGGCTCAGTGTGCGGTGTTTGAAGATGCTGTGGCAGGCGTTGAAGCCGCCAAACGCGGGGGGATGTTTGCCGTAGGCATCGGTTCGCCCGATGTGCTGACCCAGGCCGATTTAGTGATTCCTTCTTTTGACCATTTAACTATAACTGAGTTGCTTGCGGCCATCGAACGGGCGCAGGGAATGGGGTATTAATCCTATGCAAAAATTAACTACTGCCACTGAACTTCAACAGCGTCTGACGCATATTCTCGACACGGTCGAACGCGAATTTCGCCCCTTGACGGCCGAGCAACTCCGCACCAAACCCGCCAATGGCGGCTGGAGCATTGTGGAGTGTCTGCAACACCTGAACCTGGCCGAACGGTACTACGTCCGGCAGTTGCAGCACAAAGTAGATAGGCTGGGTTTGGTGCAGCACACGGCAACCGATCAGCAACTGGGGTCGGGTTGGGTGGGGCGGTTGTTACTAAGCATTGTTGACCCGAAATCGAAGCGGAAATTTCCGGCTCCGGGCGTGGTGCGACCCCGCACGGCTTCAGACCTTGAC
>JAJAYX010000344.1 GCA_026785985.1 Rudanella sp.
ACTAAAATCGCTATTTCTTGAACGAACAGCGGGATGCTCATTTAATGATAACCCACCACCTTTGTGCTTCGCTTTGAGGTCGTTCGATGATTGGTTGTTGCGGCTACGGCGCAATGACCTTCAGTGACAGCCGGGCGAATGACCACTTAATGACATTCCCGCTATGAGTACCCCAAAAACTCTCTTTGATAAAGTCTGGGACGCACACGTGATCCGGCACGTTGACGATGGCCCCGATGTGTTTTTTATCGACCGCCATTTCATTCACGAAGTAACCAGCCCGGTTGCTTTTCTGGGTCTCGAAGGCCGCAACGCGCCCGTGATGTTTTCGGAGCGTACCTACGCCACTGCCGACCACAACACCCCCACGCTCAATCAGCACCTGCCCGTTGCCGATCCGCTGTCGGCCAATCAGTTGGCGGCTCTGCAACGCAACGCCACTAGGTACAACATTTCGCACTGGGGGTTGGGCCACCAGAAAAACGGCATTGTTCATGTCGTTGGGCCGGAAAACGGCATTACGCTGCCCGGCATGACCATTGTTTGTGGTGATTCGCACACCTCGACCCACGGCGCGTTTGGGGCCATTGCGTTTGGCATTGGTACCTCCGAGGTGGAGATGGTGCTGGCTACGCAGTGCATTATGCAGCCCAAGCCGCAGAAAATGCGAATTTCGGTGAACGGCACGCTCGGCAAAGGCGTGTTGCCGAAAGACGTGGCTCTCTATATTATTTCGCAGATTTCGGCCAGTGGAGCCACCGGCTATTTCGTGGAATATGCGGGCGATGTGTTCCGCAACATGAGCATGGAAGGCCGCATGACGGTCTGCAACATGAGCATCGAAATGGGAGCACGGGGCGGCATGGTTGCCCCCGACCAAACGGCTCTTAATTACCTGAATGGACGCGATTTAGCTCCAAAAGGCGAAGCCTGGGACAAACTCGTTCCGTATTGGGAAACCCTCAAACCCGACGAGGGTGCCACCTTCGCCCGCGACCTGACGTTTGATGCCGCCACCATTGAGCCGCAGATTACCTACGGAACCAATCCCGGCATGGGAACGGGCGTGACGAAGCAAATTCCGCTGGGGGTGTCGATGAAAGACGGGGGAGCAAGCTACCAGAAATCGTTGCAGTACATGGGTTTCGCCGAAAACGAAACCATGATTGGCAAACCCATCGACTTTGTGTTTTTGGGTAGTTGCACCAATGGCCGTATCGAAGATTTTCGGGCGTTTGCGTCCATCGTGAAAGGTCGTCAAAAGGCCGACAATGTAACGGCCTGGTTAGTGCCGGGGTCGCACATTGTGGAAGCGCAGATTAAAGCAGAAGGTATTCTGGATATTCTGATGGAGGCCGGTTTTGAACTCCGTCAGCCCGGTTGTTCGGCGTGTCTGGCCATGAACGACGACAAAGTTCCGGCGGGGAAATACGCCGTTTCAACCTCCAACCGTAACTTCGAGGGTCGTCAGGGGCCGGGTGCCAGAACCCTGTTAGCCAGCCCACTCGTGGCTGCCGCTGCTGCTGTCACCGGTGTTGTTACTGACCCCCGTCAACTAATGTAATTCAATCATGGCTTACGACAAATTTACCATCCTACGCTCCACCGCCGTTCCGATGCCTGCCGAGAACGTCGATACGGACCAAATTATCCCCGCCCGTTTCCTGAAAGCCACGGAGCGCACGGGATTCGGTGACAACCTGTTCCGCGATTGGCGGTATAATAACGACGATTCACCCAAGGCCGATTTCGTGCTGAACAACCCAACCTACAGAGGACAAATTCTGGTGGGAGGCAAAAACTTCGGGAGCGGGTCGAGCCGCGAACACGCTGCCTGGGCAATCTATGACTACGGTTTCCGGTGCGTGGTGTCGAGTTTTTTTGCTGATATTTTCAAAGGTAACGCGCTGAATATCGGCATCTTACCCGTTCAGGTCAGCCCCGAATTTCTGGCCCGGATCTTCGCAGCCATCGAAGCCGACCCGACCACTGAACTGGAAGTGAACCTGCCCGAACAGACCATTACGCTGCTGGCTACGGGCAACAGTGAATTGTTTGCCATCAACGGCTACAAAAAGAACAACCTCATCAACGGCTACGACGACATCGACTACCTGTTGTCGATGAAGCACGAGATTGAGGAATTTGCCGACACGAGACCTTTTTAATTGGCGACTGGGCGAATGAGTGAATGAGCGAATTGTTAGACTACCAAACAATTCACTCAATCACTCATTCACTCAATCACTCAATAAACCATGCGTTACATTGAAATTATGGATACGACCCTCCGCGATGGTGAGCAAACCAGCGGGGTGTCGTTTTCTGCATCCGAGAAACTGGCCCTGGCGCAGTTGCTGCTTACGGAGGTGAAGGCCGACCGCATCGAGGTGGCCTCGGCGCGGGTGTCGCCGGGTGAGTTGGAAGCTGTTCAGCAGATTACCCGCTGGGCGGCCAACGCGGGCCTGCTCGACCGGGTGGAGGTACTGACGTTTGTGGATGGCCTGGCCTCCCTCGACTGGATGCGGGCTTCGGGCGCGACCGTGATGAACCTGCTTACCAAAGGCTCGTTGAATCACCTGACGCACCAGCTTAAGAAAAACCCCACTGATCACTTTGCCGATATCGAGCAGGTAATCAGTGGAGCACAAGACTCTGATATCCAAGTGAATGTATATCTGGAAGACTGGAGCAACGGGATGCGTAACTCCCCCGACTATGTGCTTCAATTCCTGGATTTCCTGCAACATCAGCCCATTCGCCGGGTGCTGCTTCCCGATACCCTCGGCGTGTTGACCCCCGCCGAAAGCTACACCTTTGTGCATCAGTTGGTGAATCGCTACCCCACCCTTCACTTCGATTTTCACGCTCACAACGATTACGACCTGGGCGTAGCCAACGTCATGGAAGCGATTCGGGCAGGGGTGCATGGCATTCATTTGACCGTGAACGGATTAGGCGAACGGGCGGGCAACGCACCAATGGCGAGTACGATTGCGGTGATCCGCGATTTTATGCCCGACGTGAAATTAGGCGTGGTCGAGAAATCGCTGTATCAGGTTAGCAAGATTGTCGAAACGTTTTCGGGGCTTCGGATTCCCGACAACAAGCCGGTGGTGGGCGACAACGTGTTTACCCAAACCGCTGGTATTCACGCCGATGGCGATAAGAAAAACAACCTGTATTTCAACGCTCTACTGCCCGAACGCTTTGGCCGAAAACGCAGCTATGCGCTGGGTAAAATGTCGGGGAAGGCCAACATCGACAATAATTTGCGCGAGTTGGGGATTCAGTTGTCCGACGACGACCTGAAAAAAGTAACCCAACGGGTCATCGAACTGGGCGATCTGAAAGAGGTTGTTACCCGCGAAGATTTGCCCTACATCATTGCTGACGTGCTGAATACCAGTGCGGTAGCCTCACGAGTGGAGGTGCTCAATTATGTGCTGACCCACTCGAAAGACCTGAAACCTTCGGCCACGTTGCGGGTTCGGATCGACGAAGAATTATTTGAGGAAAACGCGCAGGGCGACGGGCAATACGATGCGTTTATGAACGCGCTGAAAAAAATTTACAGCCGCAAAAAAATGACCCTGCCCATGCTGACGGATTACGCCGTGCGGATTCCTACCGGCGGGCGCACCGATGCCCTGTGTGAAACAATCATCACCTGGAAATCAAAAAATAACGAATTCAAAACCCGTGGCCTCGACTCCGACCAAACCGTGTCGGCGATTAAGGCCACTCAGAAAATGTTGAATACATTAGAATGAAAAAACACATACTCGTAGTGCCTGGTGATGGGATCGGGCAGGAAGTTACCACCGTTGGCAAGCAGGTTCTGGAAGCTATTGCCCGTAAATTCGGCCATGAATTCACCTACGACG
>JAJAYX010000345.1 GCA_026785985.1 Rudanella sp.
CGACGACGTGCTGCACACGATGCTCCCCGACGATCACGAAATACAATTCCCCGATGCTATTTTACTAACCGACCGCGACATGAATATCGTCCGCGACGCGCTCCGCACCCATAGCAAGTTCCTGGCCAACCGAACCGCCGACCGGGTTAAATCGGTAACGGGAATTTCATCGCCAATGCCCGCCGAGTTATTTTTGCAAACCGTTGTGGCCGATCACCAATTTATGACCACGAGGGGACCAGTATGATCGACTCCATAAAATCGCTCTCCCACCAGTTTGCGGCCGACACCGTTGCCACGCGCCGACACCTGCACGCCCACCCCGAACTCTCATTCAATGAGTATAATACGGCCCGCTACGTGGCCGACCAACTTCGTGCGATTGGCCTCAATCCACAAGAGGGGGTGGCCAACACGGGGGTTGTAGCTCTGATTGAAGGTACAAAAACGGGGGCAGGCCGGGTGATTGGGTTGCGGGCCGATATGGACGCGCTACCCATCCGCGAAGCCAACGACGTTTCGTATAAATCGACGGTAGAAGGCGTTATGCACGCTTGTGGACACGATGCCCACACCGCCAGTTTACTCAGTACGGCCCGGATCCTGCAAACCCTGCGCAATGAATTTTCGGGGATAATCAAACTGGTGTTCCAGCCCGCCGAAGAGAAAGCACCGGGTGGGGCATCGCTCATGATTAAAGATGGGGTACTGGAAAACCCGGCCCCCGGTGCCATGCTTGGCCAACACGTTGCTCCCAACATTCCGGTGGGCAAAATCGGATTCCGCGAGGGCATGTACATGGCCAGTACCGACGAGATATTCATGACCATAAAAGGCAAGGGGGGGCACGGAGCCATGCCTGACCAACTCATTGATCCTGTGTTGATTGCATCGTATATTATTGTGGCGATGCAACAGATTGTCAGCCGAAACCGCCCCCCCGCAAGCCCGTCGGTGCTGTCGTTTGGGCGGTTCATTGCCGATGGCATCACCAACGTGATTCCAAATGAAGTGAAAATAGAAGGCACGTTTCGGTGCATGAACGAGCAATGGCGGGCGGAGGGTCTCCACCGGATTCAGAAATTAGCCGAGGGTATGGCCGAAGCCATGGGCGGCATCTGTGAATTTGAACGGGTAAAAGGCTACCCCTACCTGCAAAATCATCCCGAACTAACCCGCCGAACCCGAGCCTCAACAGTAGCCTATATGGGTATCGAAAATGTGGTCGATCTGGACCTCTGGATGGCAGGAGAAGACTTCGCATTTTACTCCCAGATTGTTGATTCGTGTTTTTACCGGCTTGGCACTCGCAACGAATCGCGGGGCATTACGTCGGGGGTTCATACGCCGACGTTTGATATTGACGAAACAGCCCTCGAAATTGGCCCCGGCCTGATGGCCTGGCTGGCGGTGGAGGAGTTGGGGAAAGAGTGAAATCTCTTTATCTTTCTTCCATGAAATATCTCGCTGTTACTTTCCTGGTTTTCTTAGCATCCTGCTCCACGAGCAACATCTACATCACGCGCCATGCCGAGCGGGCCAATGAGTCGGATACCACGAGCCTGTCGGCGGCAGGGCTGATCCGCGCCCGTGCTCTGGCCGAACGGCTGGCCAACACACATATCGACAGCATTTTTGTGACTCCCTACCGCCGGACTGAGCAAACAGCCGCCCCGCTGGCATTACTTCGGGGTTTGCCGCTCACTAAATACCCGGCGGCTCCAGTAACAGTCATTACCAATCGTTTGCGTACATTTCGGGGTAAAAACGCGCTGGTCGTGGGCCACAGCAACACCATTCTGGAAATTGCCAAAGGGCTTGGCACTACACCGTCTATGCAGAAAATTGAGCATTCTGAGTATCAACATATCCTGTTCATACGGATGCGCCATACGCCGTTTGGCCAGCGTGTGCAACTTTACGAGCAGAAACTAAACCCATAATCATTGTTATGATTCGATTCTACGTTTTGCTAATTCTGTGCGTGTGTACCCTAACAGGTATGGCCCAGACTAAAACCGTTAAAAAAACAAAAACGGTTAAGACGGTCAAAACCACCAAAACCACTGTGTCAAAAGCCTCGACATCGCCAAAAACCTACACGGGTCGGGTGATTGCCGTAACAAGCGGGGGCGGTTTCACGGGTCGTTCGAGTTCGTATTATTTGCAGGACGATGGTCGTCTTTATGGTAAACGAAGCACCGAGGCCACCTACGCTCTGCTTGCCAAACAGACACCCGACAACACTAAACGGGTTTTCTGGTCGCTGGAAGACCGGTGCCAGATTAAAACCACCAAATTCGATTTTCCCGGCAATACATACAAAGCGGTTGGCTGGCGGAAAGGTAAAGAACAGTATAGTGTGACGTGGGGAAGCCCTACCGACAGCGTACCAGCGAATTACGAAAAATTTTATAGCTCGTTTATGACCACCATTCCGGCGAGTATGCGGCTGAAGTAGCAAATCAACAACTATTATGAAACTCTTTTATGCCTTTCTTCTCATTACCCTTTCGACTGCGGCTTTTGCACAGCAGCCTCAGAAAGGCTTTAGCCGGAAGTATAAAACCGAGCAGCCTGCCGACAATCTGTCGCGCCGGATTGACGCCGAAGAACTACCGGCTCCGGTGGTGCGAAAGGCGAAACAATCGCTGATTGGGGGGCAGGCCGCGCAATCGGGTTTGCAGCCGTTGCGCATTCGGGTTGTGCGCGATTCAGACACGGGTTTGCCCATTTATATTGAAAATCGGTCGGCGCGGTCTGTGAGGACACAGACCGGGTCAACTCAACTTACCGGCCAGGCTCGGGCCAATGCCGTGGCCACTACCTACCAGTTTCTGGATCAGGTGAGGGGACTGCTGAAAATAGACAAACCCGAAAGCTCGTTCTCCGTTCGGCAAACCGAA
>JAJAYX010000346.1 GCA_026785985.1 Rudanella sp.
CAGTTGTCCCCAATTTGGATTGTTCACATCATGATTATAGGGCCGTGGAACGGACTCGTGCATATCGGCCAAAATCTTACCCACGACTTCCGGTTCAAAATCATTCCACTGGCCAGCTTTCTCGATATAACCCCGAATCTGGTTGATGGACAGCGTTAATTCGGCTGTGAAGTTCAACTGTTGCTGGGCTTCCAGAATCTTCATTCCCTGTAACCGATGAAGGGTTTTAGTCTCCGCAATCATTCTGGCAAAATGGCTTTCTTTCACGGCGTAAAGCTGTAGTAGAAGGGCCTTAATGTCATCCGGTTCCTGCATTGTCCACAACTCATCGCTGGTCAGCGGTAACGCGCACACCTGCCATACCACCGGGTCGATTTTTGGATGATTGGGATGCCCTGTTGAAGCGAGTTCATAAAACAACGCTGTGGCTATCTTCTTTTGTGTCGTTACATCCAGTTGAACCATATCTTCCAGGCTTAGAACCTGATTCAGTCGTGCATTGACGAAAACTTCTTTACCCTGGACAGTAGCAGTACACATAGCGGTTTTGTTTATAAAAAGAACAGGCAGAGTCACTCATCAGCCCCTGCAATTAGTGAGTCTGCCTGGACTTCCCGACACTGGCAAAACCACCTGTTCCTTGTTTTCCTTCCTGAATGATGGTAGTATAAAGATACTCTAAAATCGAAGGTTTTACAACACTAAATCATTGATATTCAATTTATTAATACAACTCACCCCCTTTTTATTCTCAGGCAGAAGGCCGTTAGTTAGTGGTGTAGTCTGTCGCGTTAAACGGGAGTTCTGGCGTGATTTTCAAGCATCTTTTATGGGATAGCTATTCTTAGTTTTGTAGGGGTTTACTGTTTACTTTAGCCTACTGCATCCGTGGTTTTCCACTGATGCAGTAGGCTGGTTTACTCCGTTATTTCCAGTTCAGTTTCCTGAACGCCTAAAATCAGATTCGCGGCTTTTTGAGCCTGTGTACTGGCTGTAAAGATCATCCGTTTATCATCCCGTAACAGCTTGATGTACATAGCGAGGTAACCCGCCGATGATGCGGTAAGGCTACTGTCTTCATTCATATTCAGGCCAGCCGCTCCACACAGTAAGGCTCCTGTCATTTCGGCAATCAGTTCCTCCTTATTATACCGTTCGCCAAACTTAATACCCATCAAATCGCGGTTTAAGCGGGTGTAATGTCCTGTACTATGAGCGAGTTCATGAAAAAACACCTTGTAATACTGTTCGGTTGTCTTAAACGCTTCGATAGTGGGCATATTCACCGTGTCAAGAGTCGGGTAGTAACAGGCCTCCTCCGGGTTATTGAAAATGATTTCGGGACTACCTTTGTAGCCATTTATAATAATCTCACAAGTAGAAATCATCCCTGACCCATTTCGTTTCTGTTCATTGGTGCGAATGGGTGGGAAATCAAACGGGATACCTTCTATTTCTGCGATATTGAAAACCACATCATAGCGTAATAGTGGAACCGTTTTTATTTCCTCTTTTTCGTTTTTACCCTCCATCATTTTCCAGAAAACAACCCAGTGTCCTTTGGCTCCTTTTTTGACATTCCCACCCAATTTAAGGGCCTGGTTAAAGGTCATGTAATACGGACGCTCGTACTCGTTACCGATCAATAGCCACAGATTCATGCCCCGATAGGCTTTTTTACTGACGTAGTTACGGGGTACATCTCCTTCGCCGGTAAGGAGGGTTTTCCACGGTTTTTTCCAGGGAACGACCCCTTTTTCAAGAAGGCCAATGATTTTGTCTGTAACCTCCCGGTATAGATCGCGTCGAACTGGAATTCCCTTCGATTTTCCCGTCTGGCTGGTTTGTTTCGCGTTTGTTTTCCGGCGACAGGGGGTATTAATCTTAGTTGTCATGGGTGTTAACTGCTTGATTATCTTAGTATAAAGATACGTCAATAGTAGCTAAAGCGCAAACCAAAAATAGCGGTAAGTGTCTGAAAATGAGTCAATTGCCTTACCCCTACCCCTCTAATCAGTTAACCGCAGGTTGTTGGATTCATGGCGTATCTTTCAATTTTTGTGTAAAAATTTTACACAAAAAAAGCCCCCGGTATCGGGGGCTTTTTTTGTGAGCTTATTTCTCTCTAACAGATACCTAAGTCTTTGGCTTCATGATAGCTGAGGTAATCCGTAAAGTCTTCATCGACCGTTCCTGAATGAGGTCGATGTAATTCCCATAAGGCTTCGAGTCCATTTCGGACTAAAAAACCACCGTTGACGAGTATTTTGATGTCCCCATCTCCGCAGTTGACCAAGGCATTTTTAAGAGTGTTTTTTAAGTGAGCACTCTCCCCTGCTGGCAAGTCTGATGAACCGGGTTCCTGATCCTCAACGGAAACGATGGTGTCGGGTTGTTTCAGTGCTGAACGGGTATATTCGAGTTGGTCGTCTGAAAAATCATCACTAGTGGTATCGCTTATTATCGATGTTGCCTTTCCTTTCTTAGTGGGCTTGACCTTTGGGACACGTCCACTAAGCCGTTCATTGGTTTTGGCAATCTGTTTGGCCGTAATCGGTCTTTTCTCTGTTACGGCTTGCTCCACTACGGTATTCCAAACTTCCTGGCGGTGGGCTTCATCCACCTCTACGAGCGCATTGGCATGAGAAGCCGTATTGGGCATAACAGGCGTATTTTCCGGGTTTTGTTCTGCATTCAGTTTTAGTTGCTGCACAATCTCTACGTCAGCCATCAACAGATAGGCTGAACGGCGTTTCATGCCAAATACGTCCTCGCAATAGGCCTCAAAGGTGCGGTGATTGGCCCGATAGAGTTTATCCCGCCGAATCTCCTGCAGAGCCGTCCCAACTTCCATAAACGCGGCCATGTTGCGATGGATAATCGATTCGCAGTTGGTCAGTCGCTCTTGTTCGTCAGCACTTAACAGCTCGGTCGAGGCTGTTGTTGTCGCTTCGAGCCAGGCTTCACCTATATGGCCTGGTTGATCGTCAACGGAAACGGTTTGGCCATCGACAGTCGTATTGGTCGAGGTGACCTGTTTTAGCAGGCCATTGAAATCTGTTTTTTTCTTAGCCATGAGTAGAGTGGTTTACGCCTGTTTAGTCACTTGTTTCGGAGTCAGGACACTGATTTCCCCAGCGAGTGCCAGAAAATCAGCGGCTCCTGTACTAGTATTATCATACTCGAAAATAGACACTCCTTCGGCAGAGCACTCCATCAGGCTGATGCATTGTCTGATTTTTGTGTGGAAGAGGTGAATACCAGGGTTAGCACTGAGC
>JAJAYX010000347.1 GCA_026785985.1 Rudanella sp.
GTTATGGGTTGAGTTACACGCAATTTGCCTACGCTGATTTGCAAATTAAAGAGAGAGCAAACGCTATCGGTGTAAGTTTCAGGGTGAAAAAAGTGGGTAAACTCGATGGCGATGAAGTGGCTCAGGTCTATGTAAAACTGCCCGATCAGGCCATACCGATCCCTTTAAAACATTTGAATTGTTTTAAACGGATAACCGTAAAAAAAGGCGAATCTGAGCTTATTGAACTGGAGATTGAAAAAGCGCAGCTTCGCTTTTGGAATGAGGCCAAATCGATATTCATCACACCTAACGGTAACTATACAATCATGGTGGGAGCATCGTCGGACGATATTCGGTTGACACGAGACATTGGGTTATGAACTATTTTTTGACAGATAATCGGTAATCAGCATGTATACAGTACGCATTTTTGGTCTCACACTACTCTGTTCTTTAGTGCTTGGCGGCACTCATGTGTTGGCGCAAACGACTCAAAAACAGCCCGTTGATCTGGTCAACCCAATTGTCGATGCGGCCAATTCGCGCTGGTTCTTTTTCAACTCAGCGAGTCGCCCGTTTGGGATGGTCAATCTCAGCCCCGACAATGCCGTCAACGCTGACTGGGGCGCGGGCTATCGGTATCATTCCGACAGCATCAAGTGCTTTAGCCACGTTCATGGTTGGCAATTGTCGGGTGTTCCTGTATTGCCCACCACGGGCGAATTTAAAGGGCATTTGGGCGCTGACAACTACGGTTCGCGGTTCTCGCACGCCAAGGAAGTGATCAAAGCGGGTTACCATAAAGTGGTGCTGGATGCATACAACATCACCGCCGAACTGACCTCTACTACCCGCGTTGGCTTTCACAAATACACGTACCCAGCCTCGGCCCAAAGCCACATTTTGTTTGATTTTTCCACGTTTCTGGGCCCTTCGGATACGCAGAAAGGCTATGTGAAAAAGGTTAGCAATCAGGAGATTGAAGGCTATGCCATCATGGCTCCCACCGTTCGTCGACCCAAAATTCTGCCCGTTTATTTTGTGGCAGTTTTCGACAAACCGTTTGATTCGTTCAACGGCTGGCGAAACGGTAAACTCGAACCGATTACCGACGTTATTGAAGGCAAACGGACGGGTGCATATCTCAGTTTTAAAACAAAAGCGGGCGAAGTTCGGAAGATGAAAGTGGCTATTTCGTACGTCAGCGAAGCCCAGGCCCGCATCAACCTCAACGCCGAACTGCCGCATTGGGATTTCGAGAAAACGGTGCGGGACAGCCATACTGATTGGAACAACTGGTTGAGTCGTATTGAGATTCAGGGTGGTTCCGACACCGATCGCAGCCGTTTCTACACCGATCTGTGGCACGCCCTGCTGGGTCGCCGTATCATCTCTGACGTAAACGGTAAGTACTGCGACATGACCGGGCCGCAACGTCTTATCAAACAAATACCGCTGGATGCCAACGGAAAACCCAAATTCAACCACCATAATTCGGACTCGTTTTGGGGGGCGCAGTGGACCATCAACACACTTTGGCATCTGGTTTACCCGGAGGTGACAGAGTCGTTTGTCAATTCGATGGTGATGATGTATCAGGACGGCGGTTTGATTCCGCGCGGGCCTGCCGGGGGTAACTATACGTATGTGATGACTGGCGCTTCCACTACGCCCTTCATTGTGAGTGCCTATCTGAAAGGAATCAAAGGGTTTGACATCGAAAAAGCCTACGAGGGGCTGCGGAAAAATCACTTCCCTGGCGGCATGATGAGCAAGGCAGGCTATGAGCATAATACGCTTAAAGGTGGGGGCATCGAGTATTACATGGAGCGTGGGTACGTGCCGCACCCGTTGAGCAAAACCCGCTACGGCTTTCATCAGGACGGTTCGACCCAAACGCTGGAGTATGCCTATCAGGATTATACGTTAGCGCAGATGGCCAAAAAACTGGGGAAAACCGACGATTATAACCTGTTTATGAAGCGGGCCGAAAACTACAAAAACGTCTGGAACCCTGATCTGGGCTGGATGTGGAACCGAACGCTGGATGGAAAATGGGGCGAACCCGTCGATATTCTCCGCTACGACAACGGCTGGGAAGAGGGCAATGCCGCCCAATATACCTGGTTTGTGCCGCATGATATTCGGGGGCTTATCAACCTGATGGGTGGCCGCGAAGCCTTTACAACCAAGCTGAACAGCTCATTTGAAAAAGCCCGGAAACATGATTTCGTTTCGGGAAAATCGCACGATAAAGAAACGCTCGAAGAACTGCGTCGGGTATTCATCAACTACGGCAATCAGCCCAGTATTCAAACGGCGCATTTGTTTAACTATGCCGGGTCGCCCTGGCTCACCCAATACTGGACGCGGCAGGTGATCGAGAAAGTATATAGCGGTATCTCGCCCGACTTCGGCTACAGTGGCGATGAAGATCAGGGTTTGATGGGCAGCTTGTCGGTATTGCTCAAAACGGGCTTATTTTCGACCAACGGCGGCACCACATCCGAACCGTTCTACGAAATCAGCAGCCCGATTTTTAACCGAATCACAATCAAGCTGAATCCGAAGTATTACAAGGGGAAACAGTTCGTGATTGACGCGAAGAATAATTCGGCCCAAAACCTGTACATCCAGTCGGCACAATTGAACGGCAAGCCCCTCGACCGCCCCTGGGTATCGCACGAAACGGTGGTCAACGGCGGCATCCTGACGCTCCAAATGGGCGATAAACCCAACAAAGCCTGGGGCAGCAAGCCTGAGCATGCGCCCATGTCGATGTCATCGGAGGCCGCAAAACGATAAACGTGAACACTTTTACCTGTTTATGACCATGAAGAAATACGGACTAAGCTGCTTATTGTTAGTAGCGCTGGTAATTTGTTTTTCCGGATTCATCACCGATCCGATAGAAGGCTCGTGGGCGTACACGACCAAACTGGACGAAGCGCTTTCCGGCACCCTGAAGCTGAGCAGGAAAGAGGCTGCCTACACCGGCGTTTTATACTCATTTGAGTACGGAGCCATACCCGTACAGCAGTTGACGATTGAGGCCAACACGCTGAATGGCCGTTTTACCCTACGAAAAGTAGCCTACAAACTAACCGGCGATTTTACCGGCGATACATTTACCGGTACCGTTTCGTCGGCGACGAAAACCTATTCGATGACCGCTCAAAGGCCGGCAGAACCTGTTGTTGCCTACACGCCCCCAATCGTTCCATACATCCTGTCGGACCAGGAAGTAAACCCGTCGGAATCGAACCTTGACCACGCCGGGTTAATTGAGGAATTCAACCGGGAAGGTTATACGCGTGGCGAACGGATTTACAATGACGGTTGCATTAACTGCCACGGTAATCAGGAGATTGAGGGGTCGATCCCGATGGCGCATAAGTTTTGGTCGCAGCGGTTCAAGGCAGGTTACGACCCGTTTTCACTTTACCAGACCATCACCAAAGGGCATGGGTCTATGCCACCCCAGATGACGCTAACCCCGCAGGAAAAGTACGATGTGATTTCGTATCTCCGGGAGAATTTTATCCGTACCAACAACCCCAGTCAGTACTTTACCGTAACGCCCGGCTACCTGGCCAAACTGCCCGCAGGTACGTCGAAAGGCCCCGCCGTAAAGCCCTACCATCCCTGGACGGATATGGACTACGGAAATTTCTTCATCAATACCTACGAACTGGCTGATTCGGCAACCGGCCCAAAACGGTTTCATTCGCCGGGACGTGCGCCGTATGCCGATGAAGATTACCGGAAGAATAATTTTGCGTACAAAGGCATCGCGGTGCGTCTGGATCCTGGTGCCGGTGGCGTATCGGCTGGCAAGGCCTGGATGATTTTTGACCACGATGTCATGCGCGTCGCTGGTGGGTGGACAGGCGATGGGTTTATTGATTGGGAAGGTATTTTGCTCAACGATAAACACGAAACCTATCCGCGAACCATCGGCCAATTGCATTTTGAAACGCCTGTGGGGCCGGGCTGGGCAAATCCATCGACAGGCTCGTTCGACGACCCCCGCTTTACGGCCCGTGACGGTCGTCAGTTTGGGCCGTTACCCAAAACGTGGGCGAACTACAAAGGGCTGTATCATCACGGAAACACGGTAATCATTGCTTACTCCGTTGGTCAGGCGGCAATTCTGGAAAAGTTGGGGATGGAGAAGGCTGACGGGCAACCAGTTTTTACCCGAACCCTGACCATCAGTCCGGCGCAGCAGGTACTTAAAACGAGAGTAGCCCGCGTGGGAACTCAGGTAGCTGTAATTGGAAAGGGAGCATCCCTGAAAGAAGAAAATGGGTACGTTGTTTTGCAAATTTCGGCCTCGGCAAAGACAACCATCAAGCTGTTTATTGCCAAGCCAGGCAGTCAAAGTCTGACCAATTTTGCGGCACATTCTTCAAAGCCGGAATCACTCGAAAAATATACCCACGGAAGCAAGCCGCACTACTCGCAAACGCTGTACACGACCATTACACGGGGACAAGACGACGGTTTATTTGCCGTGGATCAACTGACCCCTCCCTACGAAAATCCCTGGAAATCGAGGATGAAGCTCAGCGGCATCGACTTCATGAAGAACCCGAATGTTGCTGTTTTATGCACTACCGACGGGGATGTATGGCGGGTAAAGGGACTGACCGATGGCCGGGGAAAGTTAAGCTGGCAGCGGATCGCTTCGGGGCTTTTTCAGCCGTTGGGCATCAAAGTCTTAAACGAAAAAATATACGTTACCTGCCGCGACCAATTGGTGTTGCTGCGCGATTTGAATGGCGATGGGGAGACTGATTTTTACGAGAGTTTTAACCACGACCATCAGGTAACCGATCACTTCCACGAGTTCGCGATGGGCTTGCAGGCCGACAAGCAGGGGAACCTGTACTACGCCAAAAGTGGCCGCCACGCCCGCGAAGCCCTGATTCCCCAACACGGCACCTTACTGAAAGTCAGCAAAGACGGTGCAACGACGCAGATTCTGGCCACCGGGTTCAGGGCCGCCAACGGCGTTTGTATCAATCCCGATGGCAGCTTTATCGTGACCGACCAGCAGGGCTATTGGAACCCCATGAACCGCGTCAACTGGATTGATGGCAAGCAGAAATTCTACGGAAATATGTGGGGCTACAACCCGCCAAAAGACTCGACCAAAGCGGCCATGGAACAGCCGCTGGTTTGGATTGACATGGAATTTGACCGGTCGCCGTCGGAGCTTCTTTGGGTAGACAGCAAAAAATGGGGAGCCTTGAACGGTGGCCTGCTCAGCTTTTCGTACGGTTATGGCAAGATCCAACTGGTGCTGCCCGAAGATGTGAATGGCCAGAAACAGGGTGGTGTGATCGACCTGCCGGGCGTGAAATTCCGTACTGGTATCATGCGTGGACGCTTTAACCCCGCCGATGGGCAATTGTACGCCTGCGGTATGTCGGCCTGGGGAACATCGCAAACCATTAAAGGGGGCGATTTCTACCGGCTTCGCTACACCGGAAAGCCAGTCTCACTACCCACCCGGCTGAGCGCTGAAAAAGATGGCGTTACGTTGACGTTTGCAACCGAGTTAGCCGAAAAAAGCACTCGTAATCCCGGAAATTACACCGTACAAAGCTGGGATCTGAAGCGGAGCCGAAAATATGGCTCCGACCGGTACAATACCCAAACACTGACCATTGCCGATGTGCGGATAAGTCGGGATAAAAAGACCGTCAAACTCATGCTGCCCGACATAAAACCAACCGATGTCATGACGATTACCTACACGGTTACAGATTCGAAGGGGCATACTTTCACTGGAAGAGTGCAGAACACCATTCACACGTTAACAAAAACCAGTAATCAACTCTTTGCGGCCGTTAGCCCGTAAGTCAAGCAGGCCATGAAAGTTGGCTCGCTTTGCCCATTGACGGATAAACCAGACAATGCATACAAACCCAAACCGTGTAGCCTATATAATGAAAAAACGTACTCGTGTGTCAATCCGGTGCTGTGCAAAGCTGTTGGGCAGAACGTTGATTTGCCTGATCCTGCTCGTCATGGCGAGTAATAAACCAGCTATTGGACAGGTAGTTAAACGACCCAATATCCTGTTCATTCTGGTCGATGATATGGGCTTTTCGGATATTGGCTGCTACGGGGGCGAAGTCAATACGCCGAATATTGATAAACTGGCGGCTGGCGGCATCAAGCTACGGAGCTTCTACAACAACGCCCGCTGCTGCCCAACTCGAGCGTCGTTACTCACAGGGCAGTATCCGCATACCGTTGGGATGGGCCTGATGGTGACCATGCCGAACGCTGCTATTCAGCCCGGTAGCTATCAGGGTTTCTTGGATGAGCGTTACCCAACCATCGCCGAGCGACTGAAGCAAACGGGTTACAGCACCTACATGGTTGGCAAATGGCATGTCGGCGAGCGGTCGCAACACTGGCCCCTGAAACGGGGCTTCGATCACTACTTTGGCCTGATTTCAGGCGCATCGAGTTATTACGAAATCATTCCCGCCGAAAAAGGTAAACGGTTTATCGTAGAGGACGACAAGGAGTTTACCCCGCCAACCGACGGTTTTTACATGACCGACGCCTTTACTGATTACGCGGTTCAGTACCTCAATAACCAGAAACAAACAAAGGCCGACAAACCGTTTTTCATGTACGTGGCCTACACCGCACCCCATTTCCCACTCCACGCCTACGAGTCGGATATTGCCAAATACGAAAAGCTGTATGCACAAGGCTGGGACATCACCCGCACCAACCGCTATCAGAAAATGGTGAAGCTCGGACTGGTTGATAAACGGTATTCGCTCACCCCGAGACCGGATGATATCCCCGCCTGGAATACCGTGACCGATAAAGCACAGTGGATTCGGAAAATGGCCGTGTATGCCGCCATGATCGACCGCATGGATCAGAACATTGGCCGGTTAATTCAAACGTTGAAAGCCAACGGGCAGTACGACAA
>JAJAYX010000348.1 GCA_026785985.1 Rudanella sp.
ATCCTTCTGGTTCAACTCGTTAGGAAAGGTCGGGCGGCTGGGGTAGAACTGGAAATCATCGAAATTGATGTGCGCCCATTTGTCGTTCGGGATGTACGGAATCTGCGAAATACCCGTCTCGTTGTCGATGATGCGGATGAAAATATCCTTGTTCAGATACGGTTTCAGATCGATCACCACTGGCTGCAAAGTGGCCCGACCTTGCCCGGTGCTTTGAAAAATGACTTTGTTCGTGGCGGCCTCCACCAACTCAACGCGGGTATCCTGCAAAGCTCCACCCGACACCCGAAAAGCGGCAAACGGTTGCGTCACCGGGAACGAAACGGAGGTCAGTGTTCCCGTAAGTTTGTGGTTGGTAGTGCCCCCGCTGCTCAGGAAATTCGTGCCGGAAAAACCAATGTGCGTTTCTTTTTCGTGAATAGGGGAGGGGTCTTCCGTAAAAAGCGGACTGGCAAACGCATCCCCGGCGGCTGTCCAGTCGGTGAGGTTACCCGTTTCAAAATTCAGGTTCAGCGGTTTTCCTGCTTTTGTGGGGATCTGCCCGGCCACGGTTGCATCGGAAATTGTGCCTTCCACCACCTCAAACTGCCCGACCATGCCAGCAGTTCGGTGTCCAGGAACGGTGCAGTAATACGTATCACTTTGCCCAGCGGTGAACGTAAGGCTTGTTTTGGCTCCCTTGTCGTTGATCGACTTGCTTTTCAGGCCGAGCTTTTCGAGGGCAATGTCGTGGGTCATTTGCTCGCTATTAATGATCGTGATGCGAACGCGCTCGCCTTTTTTGGCCCGCAGGGTGGGATTTCGCGCGCCGTCCTTTCCAAAATACCCCAGCATGGTGGCTTCCAGCGCATAGTTGCGGTCAATTTTGGTGCTGTCCTGACGTAGTGTCGTGGTGGAAAGCCTTGTCGTGGTGTTTATGCCGGTCAGGGCAAGGCCGACAAACAAAATTGGGATGAGCAAACGGGAGCTAAACAAAGAACAGGCCGGAAAGAGACAGGAATATTTCCTTCTCAATTGTAAGAAAACGGGAGGAGTCTGCTTTTACTCACAACAAACCGATATTCTTTATGAAGTCAATAGCCCTGCTTGCCCTGCTTTTGGTTGCCTGTGCGAGCGAAACCACCTTCGCGCAATCCAGAAAAAAAGGAAACCCCGCCCTCATTCGTACCCTGATTGTGGATGGGCAGAACAACCACGTTCAGTGGCCTAAAATCACCTACATGATGAAACGTTACCTCGAAGAAACGGGTAAGTTTTCGGTGGATGTGAAACGGACTCACTACACCTGGATGGGCGACGAGTTTATTCAGAAGTATAAGATTAAAGGAGCTGAGAATACGCAGGCCCTGACCAAATCCAGAATGGATTCCAGTTTCCACCCCGACTTCTCGAAGTATGATTTGGTAGTCTGTAATTTCGGCTGGAACGCAGCCCCCTGGTCTGACGAAACCCAGGCTGATTTTGAGGCTTTTATGAAAAAAGGCGGGGGCTTAGTGGTGGTTCATGCGGCTGACAATTCGTTTCCGTTGTGGCCGGCCTACAACAAAATGATTGGCCTGGGCGGTTGGGGAGACCGCACCGAAAAAGACGGGCCTTTTGTGTATTACGATCAGGACGGAAAACTGATTCGCGACACCAAGCCGGGCAATGCCGGTTCGCACGGGGCGCAGACTGAATTTCTGATAACGGTTCGAGAGCCTCAACACCCCATCACGAAAGGAATGCCCCTGAAGTGGATGCATACCAAAGACGAAATGTATGACCGCCTGCGCGGCCCTGCCGAAAAGATGACCGTGCTGGCCACGGCCTTCTCCTCAAAGGGCAACCGCGGCACCGACCGCAACGAACCCATGCTCATGACAATTGACTACGGCAAAGGGCGGATTTTTCACACGCCCCTCGGCCACATCGACTATTCGGTGGAATGTGTGGGCTTTATTACGGCCCTGCAACGGGGTGCTCAATGGGCGGCAACGGGCAAGGTAGATATTCCAATTCCCGCCGATTTCCCCACAGAAACCGCCGTCAGCAAACGTCCGTTCGTGGAGCAATAATAAACGGGGATAAGATTTGTGGCTTTACTCCATCAAATCACCGATTGCTGCCAAATAAGGGCTATACCAGTCGGTGGCGGCATCGGCATAGCGATGATAAAGACCCTGTTGCAGATCACGGAGAACAGGCCAAACTCGTAATAAACGATTATCGGGGAGCGTACTGCGCATGGTGTAATGCTTGAGCTTTTGCTCCACTTGTTTCATCCCCTCTTCCTGAGCGGGCATCCGCTCGCTCAGGTATTCGCTTATTTTTTGCAGTTGCTGACGAGTCTTCACCAGCGGTTCCAGTTTAATTGATCGGTCACGAATAAACCGATCTCTCAAACTTATCCGTGGCCCAATTGGTTCGGCTCGTACACCAACCTGCTGGTTATCGTGCGTCCGATACAGTTGCAACGGCATATCAATCAGTTCAATAGTATTTTCAGCGGCTCCCACCAGCGATATCCAGCCATCATAAATATAGCCCGGAATATCGGTGGGGATGGGTATGAGTTTGGCGATGAACCCCCGATGAATTACGGTAGCACACCCCATCATCCGATTACCATCCAGCAAAACTTCCATAGATAATCCCAATTTCCACCGTTCCTTTTGAAACGCATCGAGCCTGACCCGGTTCCAGAACGGCTCCCCCTGAATATTCAGGTTTTCGTCAGCTTCGAAGGCATTACAGAAAGCCACCTGAACCCGTGGGTGAGCGGCCATATACTCAGCCATCACGGCCAGTTTCTCCGGCAACCAATAGTCGTCCTGATCACAAATGAAGACCAGATCGCCCGTACAAAGGCTCAGGGCCTTTTCAAAGTTTTTGTTATACCCCAGTTGCACTTCATTTTCGACCACCACTACCCGGAAGGGGGCTTCCCGGGCCAGTTGCCGGAGCAACGCCCGCGTGTTATCGGTGGAACCATCATCGCAAACCACCACTTCATCGGGCAGGCGTTCCTGTTTCAGCAAGCTTTCCCATTGGGTCGGCAAGTATTTTTCGCCATTACAGGTGCAGAGGGCTATCGAAAGAGTTTGAATAGGGGAAATCATTAGTCGTTATCATAGGTCTTCACTCAAATCTGGTAGCCCAACCGGGCAAAAATGGGTCGCCAATAGGCCGTACCATGAATGTTCCAGGCATGACACCCAAAGGGAAGTTGTCCTTTGTTGTAGGTTTCAACGGCCCGTTCGGGATAAAATTCGACCGCAAACCGCATGGCTATTCTGAAATCAGGCATCCGCAAACGGGGCCAATACCGGTTCACCTCGATGCCAAAGAAAATATCTTCATTATATTGGTGCAGGGGCTGATTTACATAAGCATCTAGTTGGTGCTGATGCTGTTGCAAGACTCGGTGCAGAACCGAAACCCGACGCAAAGACAACCCGCCATTACCAACCTTGTTCAGACTCACTATTTCGCGGGGTGTCATGCCATCTGCCTTTTTTAAATCAAGCCAGGTGGCAATCCGCCGTTTCAAACCAAACCAGGCTTCATCACACCAACCCGTAAAGTCACGGTCGCGAAGCCAGGGGGCACCGATGTAGTCATAACCCCGGTGGCACCAGTCGGCCAGTTCATCGCGAAACACAAACGCATCAAGTTGATGAATCAATACGAACTCAAAGGTAATAAATGCCTCATAAAACGCCATTGACAGCATCAGGCGATTATAGGCCTGCACATCCGTAAAAAACCGATCATCGAACGTATGAATTATGGAGACAGGAAATTGTTGAGTCAGGGCCGACACATCAAGGGAAACGGGGCAAACCAAGGCTATCGGATAATGCCCCAATACCCGCATGCATTGCGTTAGGGCGACTATTTCGTGGTGACTGAGTGTGTTTTTATACACCGGAATAACCACGCATACCGAGGGTTCTGAGCGTGCCTTTTGGGTCATACGTACTGGGCGGGGGTTAAACGGCCCTCAACTGCCCGCTGCACCCAATCGTAGGGCATATCGGAACAGGGATGTCCAATTTGATTCAAAATTGTTACGTACTCGCCCCGTTTGTAACGGCCCGAATAGGGCAAATACTCCACAAAATCGAACAGCTTACCCAGCAAAATTACGCCCTCGGCCCCCGTTGCATTGGCAAAATGGGCCGGGCCGCTATCGATACCCACAAACAGGCGGGCGTGCCGGATTACTTCTGCCGTTTCGAGCATCGAAAGTTTCCCGCACAAGCCCACGAAGCGGGGGTCAGGGTTTTGCACAATTGGATTAAGACCCACTTCAACAACGCCATAAGAGTATGTCTGAAGCAGCCAATTCACCAGCCGGTTCCAGTGTTCGGGTTGCCAGTCGCGGGGGGCATAACTCGACTGGCAGTGAATCACTACGTAGGCAGGAGGCAGTTGCAGGGCCTGAACCCGGTCAGTAGCTTTCTTAGAAATATACATTCGGGGTTCATCGGTAAGCGGTGGCAAGCCAGCCGCCTGCGAGAACACGTGCATTAGATCGCCGTGATGGTAATAATTTGAGTAGGTAAATCCCAGTTTGTCGGCAACGGGGTTCACAGGATCTTCTTTGCAATAGCGGCATCGCCGATGCGACAGGTGCATGTTATAGACGTTATCGAAAATGCCGGACTCCAGCAGTTGAGTCCGTTCGCCGGGGCATTTTTCGATCAAAAATGTGTCGATCACCGGGTTAAACCGAACCAGATCAACGTATGATTTTCGGATAAACCAGACCAGATGCGCATCGGGGTAGAGCTGCCGAACTTTGCGGGCAACGGGTTCACAGGCAACCACATCACCCATTTGTTCGGACAGCACGATGGCTATCAAGGGGCGACCATTCAGCTGATATTTAATCAGCCGAAGTCGTCCATATTTGATCCATGCCGACAAATACTTACCGGCTATGTGGGTATATTTATGGTAACGATGCGTCCAGAGTTTTTTCAAACGGGGCCATGCAGTCATAGCGAACTTCTTTCTTCCAGAAAAGCGATCAGTTTGTGGATCGGTTTAGTTAGCACGTTCCGAATGCGCTTGTAGCGCAAAACGGTAGGTAGCTTTATATAAACGCAGGGGTACTTTCGGTAACGGTCATTGCCGTTTGTAAGTAACCGTTCTTTGTATAACTCAAAAAGTGGCCAAACATCGGTTCGGTCGGTGGTGCGAACACCCGATTCACCGGCTTGCGTGGTATCGGCAAAGGTATATCGGGTTTGGTATTTTGACACCTCAAAGGGTTTATATGGACTGTATCCGCTGTAATGAAAAAACTGCAGCGGTTCGTCGCCATTCACCATCCATTTTCCTTGATGCTGACTAAAAAACCGTTCGTGCAGATTCCAGTAGGCAACATTATAACCCCGGTGTTTTTCGATCCAAACGTTGTCAAAATACGTTGGTGCAAAGTTAACCCAATGCTGATCAACAAACAGGCCCGCACACAAATCAATCTGGCATTCATACACCAGGCGTTCTTTCCACCAGTTCACAAACCGTTTTGCTTCGTCGTTCGCCTGTAAGCCAATAAATCCCAGGTTAAAAATCCCGGTACCAAGGTGGTGTTGTTCATTGGGCCGCTCCCAATCGGGGGTTGGCGAACAGGTGTGCGGAGTTAGCACGAGGCTATACTCATCCAGATGGTTCTCTAAACGGGTCAGGGGTTGGAAAACGATAATGTCAGGGTCAAAATAAACAACTTTTTTGTACTCTGGATGTACCGTATAAAAGTAATCTATAAAAAATGGTTTTACAGCCGTATTTAGTTCAGTAATGTCGTAGCGGGCGCACATAGCCTCAAAATCGGGAATGCCAATGGCGGCCACTTCGATCATAGTGTAAGGCGGCATCAGATCGGCGGGCAGGTTGGCACTGTTCAGGTCATCGACCAGCCCGATCACATAGGTCCAGTCGGGGTTGGTTGCCCGCAGCGAATCGCCCAGGGTTCGGGCCTGAGCCAGGTAATTAACGGAGCAAATTGTGAATGCGAGGGGCATTATCGGTAATAACGTTTCAACTGGTTAATGGGCTTTTCGATGGCGTACCAGGATAGGCTGGCAATGGCAATCAGAACGGCCAAACTGAACAGGCGATGGCCCCAATAGCCCAAATCCGGGATGTGGCCACGCAACAATCTGTTCATTACTTTCAGGATAAAGGGGACAATGTAGCCCGGCACAATCATGTGAAACACGTAGATCCCGTAGCTGATGCGGCCAATATACTGAAGACTGCTGTTGTTGAGAATAATGCCCAGCGGCCCGCTGAATCCATAACTTCCACCCACCACAAAATGAAGGGCAATGAGGGAAATGAGGGTTCGCTGAAACAGCACTACAGCTACGGCATCGCCGGGTAGAAACAATAGCCCAATCATCAGCAAAAAGGCTACTGGTGCAACCCACGGCAGGATTTTTCGGAATTTATCGACGCGCTCACTGGCATCGGCGATGAGCCACGCCCACAAAGCCCCCAACCCAAAGGAATCGAAGCTGGCGGGCGTTAGAACCCCATCGAAATCACCCTGACTGTAACCATAAGACCGGAACAAAATGCCACCCACAACCAGCCCGCCAATGGCCCAAACCAGATACCGGCGGGGTGTCAGCAACACCACCCATGGCCATACCAAATAAAGTTGTTCCTCAACGCCGAGTGTCCAGAATGGAGAGAGCAAATCGGCCCAATTGCCCGTTTGGTGAAGGAGGATGTTGTAGCCGTACAGATAAAAATATAGCGGATGTTCGTCGATATCGGAGGCTTCGGGAATGAGCAGCCAAACGGCGGTGATGGTCAGGTAATAGAGTGGAAAAATGCGGAGGGCACGCCGGACAAAGAAGTTTTTGTAAGTATTGCCGAGTGTGCTTTTCCCGACTTCGATGGCGTTCCGGTTAGTAATGAGAATGCGGGTGATGAGAAAGCCGCTGATCACAAAAAACACCATTACCCCAATGGTTCCGTTGGGCAACCAATTGAGGCCGGTGCCGGTTGGAAACCAGTGATAAATAACGACCAACGCCACCGCAACCGTGCGGAGTGAGTCGAGTTGGGGCATGTGGCCCATTCGCCATTCACCCTTCACCATTCGCCAAATCATTAAATAGTTTTAAGAGAACTGCCACGCCCTGTTCGGCGGGGTGACGGTTAAGAATTTTTTCACGAAGCCGGCTGCCGAGCTGTTTCGTTTTGACGGGGTCGTTGGCCAGAGTCACGATGGCCTGCGCCATGCCATCGAGGTGCAGATAGGGTACCACCACACCGGCATCGGCTTCAACCAGTTCGGGAGAGCCGCCTGCCCCGGCAAAGCACACCACCGGCACTCCGCACAGGCCCGCTTCGAGCACTACCAACGGGTAGGGATCTTCGCGGGAGGTGAGGGCAAAAAGACTGAACTGACTCATGTAGTGCAGCACATCGGGCGTTGGCTCGAGGAAATGAACCCGCTCGGTGAGCCAGGCTTTCTGCACGTCGAGCCAGAGATCATCGCGATACGAGCCTTTGGGCATGCCGACCCACACAAAATAGATGGGCATAGCAGGGGCCAGATTCGTAACCAAGCGGGCTAGTGTCACAAACAGATCGTTTCCCTTGCGCCACTCGGCATTGCCGCAGCCGCCCACCACCACGGCATCGGGCGGAATACCCAGTTGCCGTATCAGAGCTGCCCCCGCTCCGACATTTCGGTCGGCCTGTTGTGCGTTGGCTACGTTTTGCTGCAACGTCGGCGTGTCGATCAGGGTGAACAGGGTGATTTTCGCGGGGTCAAAACCCTGACTCTCCACATAATAGGCC
>JAJAYX010000349.1 GCA_026785985.1 Rudanella sp.
CGATGGATGGAAAACCACTACGTGGTAATCAAAACTAACTATTTTCCGGCCCCTTCTATAAACTCGTTCCTCAACCACCCACATTGAGTATGTCCGTGAAACCGCCTTCAGCTTCACTCTATTAGTCCAGAAATACAGTATCCATAACATTAGACACGTCTGAATCGTTGGTTTTTTAGGCGACTGCCGCTTGAAAAATCAACGATTCAGGCGTTTCAACTTGACCCCTCTATTTTCCGACGATCTGTATGAAGGACGAAAACGAAACACCTCAACTGACCGAGGATGAAAAGAAACTGTTCGAAGATCTGATGCCTGAGGATCTGGACGAAATTCTTCGTACAGGCGTAAACAGACGACATTTTTTGAAGTTGATGACCCTGGCGGGTGGAGGTACCCTGCTTGCTCAATCGGCTGCTGCCGAGCAGGTTCTGGCCAGACCCCTCAGCCTGCCGGCATCAGAGTTGGCTTCTGCAACGATAGAAAATGGCGTTACAGTATCGCTCAAAGTGAATGGCGCGGCCAGAAAACTGATGGTCGATTCGAGGATGACCCTGCTGGATACGCTGCGGGAACGGCTGCAGCTAACCGGCTCCAAAAAAGGCTGCGACCACGGGCAATGCGGTGCCTGCACGGTGATTGTGGACGGGCGACGGGTATTAGCCTGCCTTACGTTGGCGGCAACCTGCGAGGGGAAAAACGTGAAAACGATTGAAGGACTGGCGCAAGGCATCGACGGTGCCACCCCCCGGCTCCATCCTATTCAGGCCGCTTTTCTTAAACACGATGGGTTTCAGTGCGGGTTTTGCACACCGGGACAAATTTGCTCGGCGGTGGCCCTGATGGATGAAGCCAAAAACGGGGAGATCAGCTACGTAACGGAGAATGTCCGGGCAAAGCCGGGGCCGGTTCAACTGTCGAACGAAGAAATTCGGGAGCGGATGTCAGGAAACCTGTGCCGCTGTGGTGCCTATCCCAATATCGTTGCCGCCATTCAGGAGGTTCACAGTGGCAAACCCGTGGAGCAAACCTGGCAGTTTACGGGCTAACCCTTCATCACCAGCATTCTATGAGACCTTTTAAATACACCAGGGCAAGCGACCCTGCCTCAGCCATAAAACAACTGACGGGGAACCCGAATGCCAGATTCCTTGCGGGCGGCACCAATCTGCTCGATCTGATGAAGGAGGATGTGGAACGGCCCGACGAGCTGATTGACATTACCCAACTAAACCTGACCGAGATTAAATCCATAGCCGCAGGCATCAACAAGGGAGGCATGTCGATTGGGGGGTTGGGAAAAAACACCGATGCGGCCAACCATCCATTGATCCGGCAAAACTACCCGCTGCTGACGCAGGCTATCCTGGCCGGTGCCTCCGGACAAATTCGGAACATGGCAACCAATGGCGGCAACCTGTTGCAACGGACTCGTTGCCCCTATTTCTACGAAACAGCCATGCCCTGCAACAAACGCGGCCCGTCGCACGGCGATCCGTCGCAGTCGGGTTGCAGCGCGCTGGAAGGCATCAACCGGATGCACGCGATTTTTGGCTGGTCGGAGAAATGCGTGGCTGTGTTTCCGTCCGATATGGCCATTGCGCTGGCCGCGCTCGATGCCGTGGTAAAAGTGAGGAGTGCGGGCGGTCAGGAACGAAGCATTCCCTTTGCCGATTTCCACCGATTGCCCGGAAACACCCCTGAGAATGACACAAACCTGGCTCATGGCGAACTCATCACGGCCATCGAGCTACCAGCCAACAAGTTTGCCGATAAATCGTATTATCTGAAAGTGCGCGACCGGGCCTCCTATGCGTTCGCGCTGGTGTCGGTGGCGGCTGCCCTGGAAATGGGGGCGGGTAAGATCGTGCAGGCCCGAATTGCAATGGGCGGGGTGGCTCACAAGCCCTGGCGGGCGTTGAAAGCAGAGCAACTGTTGGTCGGGAAAGAAGCGACCGAAGCGAATTTCAAACTGGCCGCCGAGGCCGAAATGGCCGATGCAAAGCCATTGGAACACAATGCGTTTAAGGTTGAACTGGGAAAAAGAAGCATTGTCAGGGCATTGCAGATGGCCATGAACGGCGGCAAAGCCTGATTTTATAGACAAAGTCATGCAGGATAAAAACAAACTAACCGGCACACCTGTCAGTCGAATTGATGGGATACTGAAAGTGACGGGAAAAGCAGCCTATTCAACCGACTACCCGGTTGATAATCTTGCCTATGCCGTTCTGTTTAAAAGCACCATTGCTTCGGGGAAGATTCTGAATATCGACACCGCCCTTGCCGAAAAAGCCCCCGGTGTTCTGGCTGTTATCACCCATAAAAATGCACCCAAACTCAATATTAACGGAGGTATTCGCGGGGGAGCATTGCTGCAAAGCCCTGATATTGAGTTCTATGGGCAGCATATTGGGCTGGTGGTGGCCGAAACATTTGAGCAGGCCCGGCACGCATCGCGCCTTGTAAACGTGGCCTACGAAAAGTCGAACGCCAAGGTTGATTTTGAAAAATTGGCTAAAGAGGCTGTGCTGCCCAGGGACAACGAGAGAGCCGATGCAAAGCGGGGCGATGCAAAAGCAGCCCTCAGCGAGGCCACCTATAAAGTTGAAGAGGTCTATGGAACACCCATTGAACACCACCATCCGCTGGAACCCCACGCCACCATTGCCGAATGGCAGGGAGACAAGGTAACGCTGTACAATAGTTCGCAAATCGTGAACGGCGCACAAGGGGTAGCGGCTGCCACGCTGAACATTAAACCGGAACAGGTGCGGATTATTACCCCGTATATCGGGGGGGGCTTTGGGTCTAAAGGCGGGCAGTGGGCCAATCTGGTGCTTACGGCGGTGGCAGCTAAACAGGTGAACCGCCCGGTGAAAATGGCTCTAACCCGGCAGCAGATGGTGAATTCGGTGGGGCTTCGGCAACGCAATTACCAAAAAGTAAGTTTGGCGGCCACAAAAGACGGTAAACTGACGGCTTTAGCTCATGAGATTACAACCCATAGTGCTATAAAAAATGAATTTGTAGAGCCTTGCGGTGATTGCTCGAAAATCATGTATGCCGTTCCCAATTCGCTCATCAGTTACCGGGTTGTACCCATGAACATCATCCTGCCAACCTACACGCGCGGCCCCGGAAAATCGACCGGAAGTTTCGCGCTGGAATCGGCGATGGACGAATTGGCGCACAAACTCAAAATAGACCCCATCGAATTTCGGATCAAAAACGAGCCGGAGCGAGATCCTTCCAATGGTAAACCCTGGTCGTCGCGGACAACGGTTCAGTGCCTGCGGGAGGGGGCCAAAGCCTTTGGCTGGGACAAACGCAAGGCCGAACCGGGGCAGATTAAGCAGGGTAACTA
>JAJAYX010000350.1 GCA_026785985.1 Rudanella sp.
ATAGTACTCTGTAGGGCTTTGTAACTTGTTTCCATCAAACAAAGATACAACATCTAAGTCAAAGTGGGAATTGCTGTGTAGTGGGTAATTCTGTTCCACCACGAATGGCAGAGGTAGTGTCAAAATCTATCGTAAAGTGGCTTATGTAAAAGCTATTAGGGTTAGGGTATGTAGTCACAGCCAGAACTTGCGGTTTTTGGGTTGCTTACCCGTGAAGACAGTAATAGTTGCCTGAAAATGATATCGCCAATTGGGTGAGCTGTAGGCAACTTCCCGCTTGTCTTTGCTATGATAAATCATAATGCCCCCTGCTACGGTTGCTCCTGATAGCAGCGGATCCCCCAAAAATACCCACTCATCTGGTTATAAGGCTTTTATCTGGTCGATAGTCTGTGTTTGCATGGGGTTGTTTCACTGTTGAACAGGCTTATCAAATGTCCATAGTCGTTCCTCAACGTCTCTATATAACATCCAAAAATATGAAATAATTTGGCCAAGTTACTGGTCCGAAATCCCCGCTTTTAGTTTTACTCAGTATGTTTAGTAATTTTACTCATTATATTGAGTAAACTATGTTTTCACGGAAAGAACTCCCCGTATTGATCAGCCGCATAAACGAGCCGCGCCGTTTTATACAGGTTATTATGGGGCCTCGGCAAATTGGCAAAACCACGCTCGTTGGGCAGTTGGTCAATCAGGCAACCATGCTTACGCATTATGTCTCGGCAGATGGGGTTGGGGCCGCCAATGATGCCTGGGTTGATCAGCAATGGGAAACAGCCCGGTTTCAGATTCGGAATGCGGGGGCTACGGAAGGGCTACTGGTTATTGATGAAATACAGAAAATCGACAATTGGGCCGAAATCGTTAAAGCGCAGTGGGACAAAGACTCGTTTGCCAACATCTCGCTCAAAGTTATTCTACTGGGGTCATCGCGCTTGTTGCTCCAAAAGGGCCTGACTGAATCGCTGGCCGGACGGTTTGAGGTTACGCAACTAACGCACTGGACACTACCCGAAATGGAAGCTGCTTTTGGCTTCACACCCGACCAATACGTTTGGTTTGGCGGTTATCCGGGGGCAGCTTCGTTAATTGGCGATGAAACCCGTTGGCGCGACTATATCCTGAACTCGCTGATTGAAACCACCGTGTCGAAAGATATTCTGATGCTGACTCGTGTGGATAAGCCCGCGCTGTTGCGCCGATTGTTTGAATTGGGTTGCGGCTATTCGGGCCAAATACTATCCTATACCAAATTGCTGGGGCAGTTGCAGGATGCAGGGAACACCGTCACGCTGACGCACTATGCCCAACTGCTGGACTCTGCCGGGCTGCTGACAAGTTTGGATAAGTTTGCCGTTGACAAAGCCCGGCAACGCGGCTCAATTCCGAAGTGGCAAGTGCAAAACAGTGCCTTGTTTTCGGCTTTTTCGCCAATATCCTTCGAGCAGACCCGCACCAACCCGGTCGAGTGGGGGCGGTGGGTCGAAACTGCCGTTGGGGTTCATTTGTGTCGGTCGGCAAGGCTTGGCGATGTGGAGTTGTTTTATTGGCGGGATGGCAACGACGAGGTCGATTTTGTAATTCAACGAGGTCGGCAGGTTATTGGGCTGGAAGTGAAAAGTGGACGTACCCAAAGTGCCCCCGGCATGGGTGCCTTCCAGCGCAAAGCATCTCCCGACAAAGTGATGCTGGTGGGTAACAGTGGTATTCCGTGGGTCGATTTTCTGCGTGCCGAGGTGAGGAATTTGTTTTGAAGAGTCAGGAACAGACATTTTGTTTCAGGCTCCCATGTAGGCCTGCGCTTTGCGGATGTTCGCGTGGGCGCGGGCGGTTTCAACACGTCCGTCGCGGAGCCGGACAATGCGGTGGGCATATTCGGCAATATCTTCTTCGTGCGTCACCATAATCACGGTATTGCCCTTCGTGTGGATCTGGTCGAAAAGATCCATGATTTCGTAGGATGTTTTCGAGTCGAGGTTGCCCGTGGGTTCGTCGGCGAGGAGAATGCTGGGGTCGTTGACCAGAGCACGCGCCACGGCTACCCGCTGCCGCTGTCCCCCCGACAATTCGTTGGGGCGGTGCCCGGCCCGGTTTTCGAGGCCCACGTTTTTGAGGGCAATCATGGCTTTTTCGGTGCGGTCGGCTTTGTTAAGGCCCGCATAAATGAGTGGCAGGGCCACGTTTTCGAGGGAGGTCTGGCGTGGCAGCAGGTTGAATGTCTGGAACACAAAGCCAATTTCGCTGTTGCGGGTTTCGGCCAGTTCGTTTTCGGTCATGTTGCTCACGTCTCTGCCATTCAGCACATAGGAGCCGGACGTGGGTGAATCCAAACAACCAATCAGGTTCATCAACGTGGATTTCCCCGAACCCGACGGCCCCATGAAAGCGACGTATTCCCCTTTGCGAATATCAATAGTGACAGATTTGAGGGCCTCGATCACCTCCGCGCCCATAATGTAGCGTTTGGCAATCTCGCGGGTTTCAATAATATTCATCAGAACCAGTTTATGGTTTATCGTATTGAGTGTTTACTGAAGCTTGTCATCAAGCCGCAGCCCGCCGACGGCGCTGGAAGTAGTTTCTGACAAAAAGACCCGTCAGAATAACCACGTCTAATTGGGGAACGCCCGTATCCACGCTAATGTCGCCGTGGTCGGAAAGAAACTGCCGGGTCAAGTGATAGTTAACTACTTCGCGGTCGGCGGCATCGGTGGCTCCTTCGCGAATCATGTCCCAGTCGCGCATCAGGATATTGTGCCGTTTCCAGGTATAGCGGTCGCCGTTGGCCAGTTGGAGTTCGGCGCGTTTGCCAAACCGAAACGTGATGGTGCCAATAATTTGATTGTTGGCTCCCAAATCGTGAATATTGACCGAATGGAGCAGGAACCCCATCACATCGAATTTAATGTGGGTTTTGTTCAGGCTTGCTTCAACGTCCCGTTCCAACAGGTTGCGGTGCATCCCGCCAACTGTCTGGCCATTGCTGGTGATCACTACCTCGCGGCTGAAAGCCTCCTTTGTCCAATTCAGTTTGGCAGTCATGTTGGGAACATTTAGATCCCCAAAGCTACATGATTCTCAGAATGTCTGCCGCTCCTTTTCGATTGATGACAGTTTTTGCTGATAGCCTGTCAGAAAAGCCTGATAATCGGCGGTCGAGGTGTTGCCCTGAAGCTGTGGGAGCGCATTTTGGGCATAGTCGGTCAGGCGTTGGTCGAGGCACAGGTCGATGTATACTTTCCAGAGTTCGGGCTGATCCGGGTTGTAGTCGAG
>JAJAYX010000351.1 GCA_026785985.1 Rudanella sp.
ATTCTGGAAACCGAAACGCCGGAAGCGATTTTACTCGACATGAATTTCTCGGTTGACACATCGGGGGAGGATGGGTTGCGGATGCTGCGCTACATTCGGGAGCGGTTGCCCAATGTGCCGGTGCTGCTCATTACGGGATGGGGTAGCATCGACCTCGCCGTGCAGGGCATGAAAGCCGGGGCGAATGACTTCATTACCAAGCCCTGGCAGAATAATCACCTGGTGCAGTCGGTTAGAACGGCGATAAAACTGGCTGGGGGGACACCCGCTTCGGCAGGACGGAGGCAGTTGAACGAGCAGTTTCAGTTCGAGAACATTGTGGGCGAAGACCCCAAGTTGCTCGATATTCTGACCACCATTGGCCGCATTGCCCCCACCGACGCGCCCGTGCTAATTACGGGCGAGAGTGGCACGGGCAAAGAACTCATTGCTGAGGCCGTGCATCTGAACAGCAAACGAAAGCGGCAACCGTTTGTGAAGGTCAATCTCGGTGGTATTTCCAGCACCCTATTCGAGAGTGAACTCTTTGGCCATGTGCGAGGGGCATTCACCGATGCCAAAACCGACCGCGTGGGCCGCTTTGAACTGGCCAACAAAGGCAGCATTTTCCTGGACGAAATCGGCGACCTCGACCCGGCAGCGCAGGTAAAACTGCTTCGGGTATTGCAGGATCGCACGTTTGAGCCGCTCGGCAGCAGCAAGTCCCGCACGGCAGATGTGCGGGTAATTTGTGCGACCAACCGAAATCTGGAAGAGATGGTCGCGCAAGGCACCTTTCGCGAAGATTTGTTTTACCGGATCAATCTCATCACCGTGCGTCTGCCCGCCCTCCGCGAACGCCCGGCCGACATTCCCCGATTAGTCAGTTTCTTCACCGACAACCTGAAATCACTCTATGGGCGACCTAATTTGCAGGTAAGCAAAGAGGCTCAGCAGTGGCTAAAAGGACTTTCGTTACCCGGAAACATCCGGCAACTCAAAAATTTAGTGGAACGGGCCGTTCTGCTTTCACCGGGCGACACCCTCACCATCCCCGATTTCGAAAAATACCTCCCGCAAAACGCCACTTCCTCTGTATCATCCATGAATCCGTTCCCCGTTATGGGCAGTATGACTCTCGACCAGATGGAACGACAAATGATTGAGCGGGCCATGACGTTCCATCATAATCGGATAGCCAATGTAGCCCGTGCGCTGGGCATTACCCGGTTTGCGTTATACAGAAGGCTGGAGAAGTACGGAATCTCTTATTCCACTGAGGAGTAGTTCTGCGGGAAAGGCGCGACTCGTCACTTGAAGTCGGCAACCCTACTTACAAGTTGATTCTCACGAACGGAGTGTTTTTGCGAGACCGTTGTATAGGCAATATATTCATTCAATATGCCCACCTGCTTGGAGGCAAAAATCCACAGCAGTCTGTAAAAGCAACTTTTACGTTTCGTTAACATTCTTTTACAAGCCCTGAAACAGATCTTAGCACAAAGACTTGTAGGTTTACGGTCCGCCGTTGCGGTTGAAATCCTTGAAAACAAAAAGAAAAATGACCAAACACGTATTCGTATATGCTTTGTTCCTGATGATAGCTTTTCTCACTTCCTGCGGACAAAACCAAACAAACGTACCAAAAGATAACATCAAGTCCGAAATTAAAGACATAGGGCCCAACATAATGGTTCGTAATATAAAAAAGGCAGAAATGGCACCATTTTGATTGCTGGCCCGAACAACTCATCATTTGGTGATGTTTTTCGATACGATGCCCGCCTGCCGGACGGGCAGGGAAAATCTTTTACTAATCTTACAAGTAAAATAGGTTCGCACCGATTCTGGGATGTCCTGGAAGATCGACGAGGAAATATTTGGTTCACTTCTACTGATTCAGGCGTTTATTATTACAACGGGAAATCCATTCAACATTTCACTACCACGGAGGGACTTGCCAATAACCGGGTTATGTCTGTTTATGAAGATAAAGCCGGTATTATTTGGTTCGGCACTGGAGGTGGAATAAGTCGTTACGATGGGAAATCTTTTCGAAATTTTACATCTCCGAACGCCCCGCTTTTTTATAAAGAAGTGCATTGGAATAATGATATTCATACAATCATTGAAGATAAAACAGGGAAATTGTGGGTTGGCACAAGGGGCGACGCCTTTGTTTATGACGGGAAAAAATTTGCCACTTTAACCCATAAAGGCGAACCCTTTCTCGACGTTTGGAGTATAATGGAAGATAGAAAAGGTACTATTTGGCTCAGCGGCTACAATGGCTTTAGAGGCAGTACCGGTGGCCTCTATCGCTATGACGGCAGTACCTTTACTAAGGTATCGGAGAGAGGTGCTTATGCTATAATCCAGGATAAAAAAGGAAACATCTGGACTACTGGTCCGGTAAATCCTGCTAATTGGACGGTTCAGGCACTTTCCCGTTATGATGCAAAGTCTTTGTATAGTGAGAAGCCCATTGTAACCGAAATTAGGTCAGGAAAGACTTTTCTGGGGCTTTTGGAAGCGAACGATGGAAGTATTTGGTTTGGCGATGCGACCGGAGTGTATCGTTATGATGGAAAGACCATCACGGACTTTTACAATAAAGAGGGTCAGAAAAAATATAGCATAGATACGAAGCAAAGTGTTGTAATCTGGAAAGGTTCTATGCTACTTGGTGCCTGGGAAGGTTCTACGTTAATTAGTGATGGTTCCGCTACAGGGGACATCGATATAGTAAAAGGAGAATTGTTGATCGAAAACCGTCATCTGGTGGGCGGTGCAGTTGAAGTCGACATGAATACAATTGAACGAAAATATGATGATCAACGATCATACAATAAATTCCCTGCATTTTTTGATGTCAAAAAATTCCCTGTTTCTACATTCGCTATTACGAAGGTTGAAACAGGGAATGATGGAAATATAAAAGTTCCAAATGATGGAAGTATAAGAGTTCCAACTGACGGAAATATAAAAGTTACAGGGAACCTGACCCTTGAAGGTATCACGAAGGCAGTTACTTTTCCAGCCCAAATGCAGTTTAAGGACGGAATGGACGGAACTGTCGAGGTGAATGGCACGCTGATCATTGATCGAACAGAGTGGGATATCAATTATAGATCACACTTTGATAAGAATGGTAATGTGACTATTTCGGACGACGTTAAAATCTTTATGAAAATCGTAGCAAAAAAATAAATAGTTAGCACTGATTAAAATTGTCGACGAAAGGAAGCCACCACTTCGGTCTCTTGCAGTAGCAGACACAGTCAATATAGCTGAGCAAATTATCGAGCAGCTAAAAAATCGGCGAATCGGAAATTTGGATGAATTGGGTCGTCAGGTTGCTTTATGGCAGGCTGAACGAAATAGCCGGGCAGTTAAAATTCATTAGAGTTTTACGGTAGCTACGGCTGAGCTAAAACTCAAAAAATGGTATGAACAGGTAAATGAGGCTAATAAGACCGTCGAATCTAAAAACTAAATTGGAAGAGTACTATGTACAAAGCATTCCGCACCTAGGAGCCGATTTTGTAGCCGTAGCGGGTAAACCGAGCCATATTCTGGTAGCTGATCCAGCAATAGCCGCCATCGGCCCAGCGTGGCCCGAAGCTATTTATTACCCGGAACGCACCCCCATACCGGTTATCGTCATACCCAATTATGCATAGTGCGTGACCCCGAAGCGCCTTGTCCTGGGGATCTTCACACGGTTTAGGCTCCCACAATTTAAACGTATCGCTGCGAAAAAAGGACTTGGGCGTCACCATGCCCACCACTACGGGACTGCCGCCAGCGAGCGCTTTCTTGACGTTATAGATTTTTAGCTGGTCACCATCCTGCACGTTAAACAGCCGTTCGTAGTCCTTGATACGATAGCGAGCGGCAATGGCGTCGGCATCGTTGGTCTGCTGACCGCAGGCTGGGTAGGGAAAGTTCCTGAACGGCGCAACGCCAACGTCTTTCAGAACAGCAAAAACTTTTGTAAGATAAACGCCCTGCGTGCAGGCATAGTCACCGTCTGACTTGGCTTTTTCGTACAGGTAACTTGGTGAGAAAGCCAGCTTACTGATTGCAGCTTTGTTTGTCAGGTGCCTGGCTTTAGCCTCCATGACTGTTCGGAGGTAATAGCCGCAGG
>JAJAYX010000352.1 GCA_026785985.1 Rudanella sp.
GTGTTACGCCTGGCAAACCTGGCTCTCCCAGTGCCTCAGACCCTCTAATTAACACCAATTTGTATGATATTGGGAGGTCTCAGGTTCTGTCAAACGATTATACATTTGTGCAGGTACCTGTTCAGCTTGGCTATCAGATACGGCCCCGCAAACGGCTCGGTTTCACTGTTTTAGGAGGCTTTCTAACAAACCTATTTATTCATAACAACGTTAATAATCAACTAAGTATCACGAATTCTGATATGGTCTATCGGCCCGTTACCCTATCAGCGTCAACGGGACTTCGATTCCGGTATCGCCCTACCCGGCGTTGGTCGGCCTCAATGGCCGGCATTTTTAAGCAGGCTCTTCAACGGGGCACTCGTGCTGGAACTGACCTAACTACTCACCCTCGAACAATAGGGGTAAGTGTTGGTTTGGATTATCATTTTTAACTAACCACCCTACTGTCATGAAAATCGCACTTGTTTCTTTATTGCTAATAAGTTTAGTCCGTTGTTCGGAACAACCCCTTGTGACCACCGAGAATACGGCTGATACGGTTATTATCCGTTCGGGAACGTTGTTTGGAATGTGTATCGGGTATTGCAACAAAGACATGGAATTAGTGGCAACCACAGCAACCTTCACTAAAAAAAGCCGCGATTCTGCTAAATATCCTACCCGCACCTGTACAAAAGCCATTGCGGCTCCTAAATCGGCTGAACTCAATGCGCTGGCCAGGTTTACCGAATTCATGAAACTCCCCCAAACAATCGGCTGTCCCGACTGCGCCGATGGGGGAGCCGAATACCTGGAATTACAACTGGGGCAACAGCAGCACCGGGTCACATTCGAGAATGGTAAAACGATACCCGGTTTTGAGATGTTAGTGAAAGAACTGCGAACGCAGCGCGACTTGTTCAGCGACTGTCAATAAACATTGATCTATATGAAAACCATCTTCTGGAGTCTGATTCTGCTGAGTTTAAGCTCCTTCTTTGGCTGTAATCGCCAGGCAACCAACAACATCATTCAGCCCGCTGACCTGAGTAATCTGATCGGTAAATGGAAACTATCCAATCCGAAAACGGACTTCACAATAACGCTGGAAATTACCCGGAAACCAACGGAAGCAAATGCACCCACCTACCGCGTGTCGGGCCTGTCTCCCGTAAATCAATATGGAGCCGATGCAACCATTCAGGCCAATGGTATTATCAATATAAGTGCCATTATCGCCACCAAGCGTGGCGGTTCCCCCGAAGCCATGACTGCCGAAACAACCTATTTCAACAGTCTGCAACAGGTGGAGAAAGCCGAATTAGTTGGTGATAAACTCCAGCTTCAGTCCCGCGATACTCAATGGAGTGTGTTAGTATTTGACAAACAATAACTAGTATCTGACTTTTTGTGTAAGACAGATCGTCCGGGGGCATTAAGGCTGCCGGACGATTTTTTTTGGACGATTCCAACCTTTGTTTGTTGAGATGGGTCTATGGTCTATAAAATAACAACCAATGCCATGAAACAGACTATCTACTTAATTACCGTGCTGCTTTTGGGGCTTTCTCAAACAGCCTGCACCGACAAATGCACTGAAACACGCGTCTTCAAGCGGTTTACTCCCGTTGTTTTCACGGCCAATCAACTCCGGCAGACCATTGGCACCGAAACGGTTCGTCCCCTCCAGGATCCCGGTAAAATCTACACGAAAGACGGTTTCCTTTTCATCAACGAGATCAAGCAGGGAATTCATGTCATCGACAACCGGAACCCGGAATCGCCCAAAGTGGTATCGTTCATTCGCATTCCGGGCAATGGCGATATGGCTGTTCGGAATAACATTCTGTATGCCGATAGCTACATGGATTTAGTGGCCCTCGACATTCGCGATGTGACCAATATTCGGCAGATCAAGCGGGTCACTAATGTGTTCCCAAGCGGGCAATTTAATGGTGGGTCTTGGTTTGTGAACACAGCCACCGGCGACGTTCACGATCAGCGCGTCGACTATGTGAAAGAAGAGATTCAGACCAATTGTGAAGAAGATGTAGCCCCAAACTGGTGGGGGGGCGTTTTCGCATTCGATTCCCGCTCTATTCAGAGTGCAGCTCCATCAGCCAGCAGTGGCCAACAACAAGTTAGCAGCGGCACGGCTGGTTCCATGGCCCGTTTTGCCTTGTATGATAATTATTTGTACACCGTAAATTCGTCGACCTTACAGTTATTCGACATCCAGAATCCTGCTGACCCACAAACGGGTAACAAAATCCAGTTGGGTTGGGGCATTGAAACCATTTTCCCTTATGGCGACAAATTGTTTATCGGATCCCAAACAGGTATGCACATCTATGATAACCGGAACCCGCAAAAACCGGAACGTCTATCCGTTTTTGAACATGCCCGTGTCTGCGATCCAGTTGTTATCCACGACAACAAGGCCTACGTAACGCTCCGTTCGGGTAACAACTGTCAGGGTTTTCTGAATCAATTGGAAGTGGTCGACATCTCGAATCTGTTAAGCCCTAAACTCATTAAGGCCTATCCCCTCAGAAACCCTCATGGGCTGGGAATCGACTTTCCGAATCTGTTCATCTGCGAAGGAGCGTATGGCCTGAAAACTTTCGATGCCAGTGATGCGCTGAACATTGATCGGAACTTGCTCGAGCACTTTGATCAGTTTGATGCCTACGATGTCATACCACTTGGTAAATCGTTGTTGTTAATCGGAAAAGACGGTTTTTATCAGTTTGACTACAGCAATCCACGAAAACTGCGGCTTATGAGTAAAATTCCTGTCCAACGGCCCGGTGCCATTAGCTAAATCTTCCATGAACCCCGTTAAACTTTTACTAATCTTGTGTGTCCAATCAATAGCTCTCCCGTCAGAAGCTCAGATTCGGCATCGGGCCATGCCATTCGTAAATTATACGGAAGTTGGCGGATTGTTTGGACGAGTTGTATCAGGAACGCAGATCAATGAGGTTGTTACCAATAAAACCAGTTTAAGCGTGCAAACCCTTTGCGGGGTGCAAATCACAAAACGACTGGCGGTTGGTGCGCTCGTAGGAATTGATTGGTACAAATCGGCTTTACTAATGCCAGTTGGAGGAGGGGTTCGTTTTCAACTCACTCAAACTTCCAACCGAAATGCGAGTCTTTTTGTCAGTACCGATGTCGGTTACGCCCTTACTTGGCTTCATAAATCCTCAACAGGTTATTCTATTACGGGTGGACTGATGTTGAATCCGGGAATTGGACTGCGGTTTGGTAAACCTGACAAAGGGGGCGTATTGTTGACCCTGGGGTACAAGCATCAACAGGCTCAGGCAGAAAAACCCCTGCGCTGGAATGAGGTTTCCCGTTCAGAAAACAGATTGTATAATAGACTTTCTATCCGACTGGGAATCAGCATCTAAGCAAATAAATTAGTGGAACAATTCAAATTCTTTTCAACAATGACCGTTGGCTCAATATTGTGAACCAGAACATAACAAGAGCCGTTGAATACAAGACATGGAAGAACATCAGTCTACTCGCCCATTGATAATCACTCATATTGATACTCAACTCATGAAGAATATTGTTTTGTTACTAATTGGTGGCTTATTATTTATCTTATGCTACCGGGTTTCACGCCGTCAAACTGCCTACGTAAACGCGAATCAGGCTACGGTTCAACCCATGCAGACAATGCCACACAATCCCATGATTGTGCATTCTAGCCCCTCATTGGTGATGCGCGTTGCAGCCCTCTAATTTTTTTTCTAATACCAAATGCCGTTTTGAAGCCGCTGATCTGCATCAGCGGCTTTTTTTATTGCGCAAATCCTGTTCTGCGAATCTCCCTTTTACAAACAGTTTCATA